>CAMLHT010000069.1 GCA_946479895.1 uncultured Gemmatimonadota bacterium
CGATCTCCGGCAGCGGGTACTTGTTGACGTCGATGATGTTGTCGAGGAAGTGCGTCGACAGGTGGATGTCCTTCCGGAACGCATCCCAGTCGAGATCCTTCCCACCCTGCTTCACGTAGAAGCCGACGTTGATCGAGCCGAGGTTGCAGACGTCGTACGGGAGCAGCGGCTGCTCACCGCACGGATTCGTCGCCTCGTAGGCGCCGAGGTGCGGGACCGGGTTGTACCGGTTGGCTTCGTCGATGAAGAACACGCCCGGCTCACCCGTCCGCCAGGCGCCGTCGATCATCTTGTTCCAGACCATCTGCGCGTCGAGATGGCCCACCACCTTGCCGCTCGCGGGATCGATGAGGTCGTACTCCGCGCCCGACTTCACCGCGTCCATGAACTTCCCCGTCACGGCGACGGAGATGTTGAAGTTCGTCACCTGCGTGAGGTCTTCCTTGCAGGAGATGAACTCCATGATGTCCGGGTGATCCACGCGCAGGATGCCCATGTTGGCGCCGCGGCGCGTGCCGCCCTGCTTCACCGCGTCCGTCGAGGCGTCGTACAGCTTCATGAAGCTGATCGGGCCGGACGCGACGCCGGTGGTCGAGCGGACCATCGAGCCCTTGCCGCGCAGGCGCGAGAACGAGAAGCCCGTGCCGCCGCCTGACTGATGGATGAGCGCCATCGCGCCGAGCGTGTCGTAGATGCCGTTCTTCTTGTTCGAGAGCGCGTCCTCGACCGGCAGGACGAAGCACGCCGAGAGCTGGCCCAGGGGACGGCCGGCATTCATGAGCGTCGGCGAGTTCGGCTCGAACCGGCGCTGCGTCATCAGGAAATAGAAATCCTCCGCCGCCCGCTTCACCGCCTCGTCATTCGCGCCGTACCGGCCATCGGCATCGGCCACCACGGTCGCCACCCGCCAGAAGAGATCCTCCGGAGTCTCGGTCGGCTTCCCCTTCTCGTTCTTGATGAGGTAGCGCTTCTCGAGAACCGTCCGGGCGTTCTGGGTGAGCGTGACGTCGCCCGACGGCGGGGTGGCAGGGAGGGTCATGAGCAAATTCTCCTGATCGACTTCTATATGAAAAACACAACCAACTGGGGGATCTTACTGAACCAGCACGTTCCCGTTCGAGAGAATCGACGCGAGAAGCGCGCTGCGTGGTGCATCCGGGTCCGCGGGATCGATCGGCTCGTTAACCGCTTCGAGCAGGTCTTCCGGGAGCAGGGGCGGGCAATCTGCCGGGGTTCGTGAGTCCACGCCAGTCCCAGCGCAAGTCGTTGCAGTGCGTGGTGTTAGGAAATCAACATCACTTACGTGAAATTCCGTGGAAAGGACGGTGGACAAGGTGTGGGTCCACGTGGAGAAGTCTCCGATGTAGGCAGTTATGCCACGGACGCGCCGAGTGTGCATGAAAGTTAACCTGTTGTCAGGGTGTAGGTTAGCGTTCGCGATTCGGGGCAAGAGCTCCTGCACAAACACTGAGCCGGGCTGGAGCGCGCCGAATGTCGACATCGGCGGCTGGAACGGGGTTGCTTCCAAACACGTGTGACGAAGGAGGCATTATAGGCCTCAGGGCCGTTCGCGCCAGTGTGAATTTCAGCCCAGGGCCGGGCTCGCTACCGACCGAACGTCAGGTCGAGTGCACGAACTGGGGGTAGGCGCCGGCCCGATGCTCATCCTGGAGGCGCAGGTACGCCTCCACCGTGAGGCGTATGCGCTCGCGCTCTTCGGCCGTCGTCTGCCGGACGATCCTGCCCGGCACGCCCATCACGAGCGAGTTGGGCGGAACGTCGAACCCCTCGCGGCAGACCGCGCCGGCGGCGATGATCGACCCCGACCCGACGGTCACCCGGTTCAGCAGGATCGCGCCCATGCCGATCAGGCAATCATCCTCGACCGTCGCGCCATGGATGATCGCCCGGTGTCCGACGCCGACCCGCTTCCCGATCCGGGTGGGCACGCCTTCGTCCACGTGCACCACCGTCCCATCCTGGATGTTCGAGTCGTCCCCGATCTCGATCGTGTCGGAATCGCCGCGGATCACCGCGGTCGCCCACACGGAGACCCGTGCGCCGAGGGTGACGTTGCCGCACACCGTGGCGGCGGAGTGAACGAAAGCAGAGGGGTGGACAATCGGCATGCGGGGCATAATACGATGGTCCCATCGGCGCGTCGAGAAACCCGGATGACCGGCGATTGACCGGCGGGCGACGGCAGCGGCACACGTTTGAACCTCCTTTCATCCTCCGAGGACCAGGCGATGGCTCCGATCGATGCCCTGACTGCCGGCTGGTACAACGTCTTCTACACCGCGGCCATAACCGTCGCCGGCGCCGTGACGCTACGGGCCGGCCTGCAACGGGGCTGGCGTCCGCGGGTCTGGACGATGGCCCTGCTGGCCTGGGTTGCCGGGGGCGTGGTGGGCGCGATCATTCCCGGGCTGGTCCTCGGGGAGCTCGCCGCGGCGCGGACCGCCATCGGCGCCATCGCCTTGGCGACCCTCGCGCTCGCGGTCACCGCCCGGGCTTTGCGACTGCCGACCCTCGAGGCGCTCGACACGACGGCCGTCGCCATTCCACTCGGCGGCGCGATCGTGCGGATCGGGTGCTTCATCGCGGAATGCTGCCAGGGCGTCGTGACGACCCTGCCCGTCGGCGTGGCGCTGCACCCTGGCGACGAGCTGCGGCACCCGGTTCAGCTTTACGAGGCCGCTCTCGAAGCGCTGCTCGCCGCGGTGCTCTGGCGTAGAGCCGGCGGGCGACGACCAGGCGTCGCCATCGTGACGAGCATCGGCGGCCTCGCCGCGATCCGCTTCGCCACGGAGTTTCTTCGCGACAACGAGAAGTTCGGCCACCTGTCACTGGCGCAATGGATCGCGGTTCCAGTCGTCGTCGTCTGCGCGCTCCGCCTCCGCGCGCGCCGGGAAGGGCGTCCCGGAAACGACTGGACGGTGGCCTTCTCCCGCGCGACGCTCGCCGTGAGCGCGCTGCTGCTGGCGGGAACGGCGATCGATCGCCGGCTCCCGCCGCTCGAGACGGCCACCCTCGCGGTCGCGGCGATCGGCGTCATCGTCGGGCTGCTGGCGAGATCGAGGTTCATCGCTCCCGCCGGCGTCACGCTGATGGCGCTCCAGATGCCGCCCCTTTCGGCCGACACGACGTTCCCCCGCCGATACAACTTCTTCGGGCTCGGCGCCACCAGCGGGTCATACGATGCGCGAGTCCAGCGGGGGGACTGCGACAACGGGACGACCGCTGACTGGACGCGGCATCACTCCTACGAGGGGCTGGCCATCGAGGCGGGGTCTCGCGTGAGCTCGACGGCAACGCGGGCCAACACCTTCCGCGCACGCGGCTACTTCGGCACGGAGCGAGCCGGTCGCGCCGTCGTCACGGTCGGCGCACCGAGCGACCCCGGGGGGTACTCTCACGGCGCCTTCGCGGTCTCGCTCGCCGGAGATTTCGACCGGCGCTACGCGGGCTTCACACTCGGCGCATCGCTGGGCCAGATGTATCCGGCCGGCTCGTGGGACAGCGTCGAGCCAAGCGAGGCGGTGGTGTTCATGCCGGCGCTCGGATTTCGCCTCGGCGAGCTCCATGGGCCGTCGCTCGAGGTGCGCGTTGGCGACGAGCTCCCGACGTGGGCGCCCGCGCCGTCGCTGAGCGCGGCGCTGGGCCTGGGGGATTCACGCGGAAACCGGGCGCGCATTGGCGTCACCGACCTGGGCGGCCTCTTCGTGTCCGGCCATTACACCAACCGAGGAGGCTTCGAGATCCGGCCCTCGATCGTCGTCGCGCCGGGGGGCTCGGACCCGCTGAACCTCTTCCAGGCCGGCATCATGGTGCGGAAGTGGGTCAGGGCCGAGCTCCCGCCCCCAGTCGAGCGATGAGGATCGCCGCCTTCTTCGTCTGCGTCGGCAGGGTGCGGAGATCGGCCGTTTCCCTGTCGCTATGGTCGTCATGACCCATCAGGCCGACGCCGTCGATGAGCATCGGGACGATGGAGGCGACGAAGGCGACGTCGGCGGCGCCCGCGCGTGACGGATCCACCGGGTCGACCGGCGGAAGCCCGAGCGCGCGGCTGATCGCGTCGTACTGGGCGAGCAGCCGGCGATTGCCGTCGGTCGGGGCCATCGGCGGATAGCCTTCGTCGAAGCTGATCGTCGCCGTCGTCTTCGGCAGGCTGGCATTCACGATCTCGCGCATCGTGGCCTGCGCGCGCGCGAGCTGCTCCGGCGAGATCGCGCGGATGTCTCCGGTGACGGTCATCGTCGGCGCGATGACGTTCGTCTTGCCGGCGGCGCTGCCGCTCGTTCCCGCGGTGTCGGTGGAGACCTGGCTGCCGCCGAGGGCAAGGCCCGGATTGAAGGTCAGGTACCGCTCGCTGGAGAGCCGCTCGCGAAAGGCGTTCAGGATGCGCGATGCCTCGTAGATCGCGCCGAAGCCCATCGGCTCGGTGAAGATCTGCGACGAGTGCCCGGTCGCTCCCGTCGTCACGAGCTTCCAGCCGGAGGAGCTTCGCCGCGAGATCACGCCGAACTTCGGGTCGCCCGGCCCGTCCTCGAACCCGATCGCGTACGCGGCGCCCTGGGCCGCGGCGACGAGCGCGCGGCGCGCCTGGGAGAGTGGCCGGCCCGCGGCCTCCTCGTCCCCCGTCATGACGACCACGATGTTCATGCGGTCGAGCTGCCCCGCGTCCTTCAGGGCCTTGAGCGCCTGGACGATGATCACGTCGCCGCCCTTCATGTCGATGATGCCCGGGCCGCGCGCCGTGCTATCGCTGAGACGCTCGAACTTCTGGAATGGGCTCGACGGCTCGAACACCGTGTCGAGGTGGCCGATCAGCAGGATCTTCGGCCCCGGCCCCGGACGCTCGGCGACGAGGTGCGGCGCGCGGTCGGCGGTTCCCTGCTCCAGCCGTGCGTTGAAGCCCAGGTCCTGAAATTCCTTCAGGAAGACGCCGCCCACGGCGCGGACGCCGGCGATGTTCATCGTCCCGCTGTTGATGTTCACCACGCGCTCGAGCAACGCGAGCGCCTCGGCGTTGCGCGCGTCCACCGCGCGCGCGATGGCGCGCTCGGGCGCCGTGAGGGTCTGCGCGGAAGCAGTCGCGGCGAAGGCCGCGACGAGAACGAGAGATCGCATGTTGGCGCGTCGGGAAAGGGCGGAGACTACGGCTTCCTGGCGGCGGTCGCTCCCAGGGTCCGTATCCAATCTCGCCAGGGACCGGGCTCGAAGCCCAGATCCTGGCCGCGCAGCCTGACCAGCAGGTCGTGCGCGGAATCCCGGATGTCCGGATTGTCGCTCTCCACGTACGCGGTGAGCATCTCGCCGCCGTTCGCGAGGTACGGGACGGCCTGCGCCGGCGACGCGCCGGTGGCGACGAGCGCGGTGGCGAGCGGCGCGAGGGCCGCGAGGGCGGTGCCGTCGAGGACGTCGTGGATGGCGGGGGCCACCGGCGTCCAGTCCACCGGGCGCGGCGACCGCTCGCTCAGGGAGACCAGCGCCTGCTGGGCAATGAACGCGTCGCGCGCCTGCTCGCGTCCGATGGCGGCCCTGAAGATCGACCGCCAGGCTTCGTCACGGTCCGGGAAGTTCGCGAGGATGAGCACCGCCGCCGCGCGATCCGGCCCGCTCGTCGACGTCGCGATGGTCTCGACCGCCGCGTCGAAATCCGCCGGCGAGCGCCGCCGGCCGATCGAGTCGAGGATCGGCATCGCGGCGAGCGAATCGGCGGGCGACTCGAACGCGTAACCTTCGCGGTGCGTGAACTTCCGGCCCCGCATGGTCGAATCGACCACGAGTCGTGACAGCCCGTCGAGGTGGGCCGCGGCGACGATCGGCACGAGACGGCCGCTCGAATCAGCCATGACCGACGTGATCAGCGCGCGCCAGTCGGGCCGGTTCGGCACGCTGTCGAGCGCCTGGGGCGCGTAATGCACGCGGGCGGAGTCCCCGGGCTCGCGCACGGCGATCGTGATCGTCGCCTTCTCGTCCTCGTCGAAGACGACCGTATGAATGGAGGTCGCCGCATCAGCGAAGCCGAGCAGGTTCCGCAGGTTGGCCGCGGCCGCGTCGGAGTCCAGTCCTTCGTCGGGCGCGTACTTGCGGAGGGAGTCGCGCACCATTTCCGCGGTCCACCGCCGCAGTCCGATGATCTCGACGGTCCGGCCGGAATCGAGCTCGATCCGGGCGATTGGCTGCACCTCGGCGGGCGGCGGCGGCGCATCCTTCGCGCAGGCGGCAAGGGCGAGCAGCAGAACCCCGACGCGCGCGGCGGCTGCCCGGGTGCTCATTTGCCCTTGTACGTGATCCTCCATATCCGCCCGCCCTTGTCGTCGCTGACATAAAGCGATCCATCGGGCCCCTGCGCAAGTCCGGATGGTCGCGAGCGCGCCCCGGTGGCGCTCTTCATCGCGCCGGCAAAGCCGTCGGCGAAGATCTCGAACTCCATGGACGGGACGCCGTCGACGAAAGGTACGAAGGCGACGGCATAGCCGTCCTCCGGGAGCGGCGCGCGATGCGACGAGCCGTGGAAGGCGACGAACGCGCCGCTGCGATACTTCCCGGGAAGCTTGTTGCCCCGGGAGAAGAGCATGGCCATCGGCTCCCAGTGCGCCGGGAACGACATCAGCGGGCGATTCAGCCGGTCGCACCCGGTCACCGATTTTCCGTCACCGCCATACTCCGGCGAGAGCACGCGCACTCCGGCGATGACGTCGTAGTAGCAGTACGGCCATCCATAGTCGGCGCGAAAGTTCGAGATGCGGATCATCTCGTCGCCCGGATGGGTGGCCGCGATCACCGGGTCGATCTCGGGACGTCGCTCGTGCAGCGAGTCGGGCCCGTGCGTCACCACGTAGATCAGCGTGTCGCGCGGGTTGATCGCCATCGCGATCGGCGCGCGCAGCCCGGTGGCGATGCGAGTCCCGTCCTTGAGCGCCTGGTTCCGCTTGCCCGTGTCGAACCGCCAGATGCCCGCGGTGGTCGCGAGATCCGGACAGGGCCGCCTGGCATCGCAGCTGGCCCGCAACGCCGGTATGCCGACGAGGAGGCTGCCGTCGGCCTCGAGGAGGATCGTGTTCGAAGGCACCGCGCCCCCGGGGAGGCCGGCGACGATGGTGTCGACGCCCTTGCGAGGCGCGAGCGAATCGCCCTTGAAGCGATAGCGCAGGACTTCGTGCCTCGTCGAGACGTAGATGGTCGAGTCACTCGCCATCGCGAGCCCGTGAACCGGGGTCGACCCGAAGCTCTCGACCGTCCCGCCCCGGATGACCGAGACGCCGCCCGAATCGCGGCGCGAGCCCAGACGCGCCACGATGATGTCCCCGTTGCTGCGGACGGCGATGTGGCGACCGCGGCCGACCGCGTCGGTGACGAGCGTCGCGCAGAAGCCGTCGGGAACCTCGATCGTCGCGTCACATCCGTCGGCGGTCGTGGGACCGGAGCGATTGCAGGCGGCGACGACCGCGAGCAGCAGCGCGGCTGCGGTGGGAAAGCGTGCGTGGTGCATGGTACGGCCCGCTTGAGCAACTATTGTGCGCGACTCCTCAGAACGAGACACCGGAGGTGAAATACCAGGACCAGGGGCGATCAGCGAGCACGGAACCGTTGTGCACCGGATGCGCGACGCCCAGCCGCAGACGCGTCGGTGAATCCCAGGAAAGGAGGCCGGCGTTCACGCTGAGCTCCGCGCCCACGGAGCCCATGGACGCCCGGCGCTCACGCACGGGGTCATGACACACCTGTCGGGTGGGCACTGTGCCCGGGCACCACGCGACTCCGTAGTCCGTGAAGACGTTCAGCGCGCTGCGCTGGAGAAATGCCGGAAGCGTCCCGGCGGTGAGATGCGCCATGGAGAGCGGAGCGCGATACTCGACGCTCGCGCTCGCCGCCCGCGTGCCCTGCGCCGCGCTCGCCGGGAATCCGCGCACCGGGAACGTGCGGCGGCCCTCGCCAAGGGTGTAGCCGGGAAAGACCTGGAACGTGCCGCCACTGATGCCACCGACCTCGAACTCGGCGTTGGTCCTGGTGTCGGCCCAGCCGCCGGATGCCCGGACCGCGAGCACGTGGTGCGCGTATCCGGGCAGGTCGAGGGACTTGTACAGGGCCAGCGCGCTCACGACGCTGGTGGACGCGGGGCCCGAGGCATTGAACGCGCTCTTCAGCCGCTCGCGCGCCGTGACGACGACGGTGAAGCCATCCTCGGGCGAAATGGCGAACGGCGGCGTCTGGTATCGTGCGTAGGACGACGAAAGCGTGATGCGCGGAAAAGTCGCCGGGCGGAACAGTCCGCCGGAATCGACCGATGCGAGAATCGGCGCCGGATCCCCGAAGTACTCACGCCGCTCGATGCCCGCGCCAACCGACACCGACGCCGAGCTCCGCACGCGCTGGCGAACCGCGGTCGCGAGGGCGTCGGCGTCACGGATGCGCCGGCGGATGGTCCCCAGCGTGGCCGGAGGGGTCGCTCGCGAGACGACGGTCGCGTAGGGCGTGGTCCAGTCCTGGCTGCCGCTGAACGAGAGGATGGGCCGGCCCAGGCCGCGATAGTCGTACTCCGCCGCGAAGCTCACCCCGCTGGCGTTGGTCGGCACCCGGATCTCGCCGTAGAGATAGTGGCGCCGCAGGATGTCCCATGATTCCGTGTAGCCGCCCAGCGCCCAGGCGCCGCCGCGAATCTGCTCGGCGAGAGGGACCCAGTAGCGCGGCACCATCTGCCTCAGCGCCGAGTATCGGCGCGCCTCCGACGAATCCACGAGGAGCGCGGGCAATCGGGGGTCGGGTGCCGTGGTTCGCGGCAGTGAATCCCGGAACGACTCCACGGCCAGCTCGCCGACGCCGAGCCGGTATCCGCGCCCGCGCAGCGTCGTCCCGGCGAGCGAGCGGCCACGCGGCTCGGGCGCGAAGAAGCCCGCCGCCGCGCGCGTCAGCCGGAACGATCTCGCCGAGTCGACCAGCGTGATCCACGCATCGTTCGATTCGGCGTCGCTCGCCGTGTACACGATGCCGGCGTCGTCGGCGGTCCACGCCGGACTGGCGGCGACGTTGCGGCCGCTCGCCACGACGGCCTTCTCCGCCCCGAGCGAGTCGACGATGACGATCTGCGCGATGCCTCCGCGAATCCACCGCGACGCGACGATGCGATCGCCCCGGTGCGACCACCGCGGCTCGCTCCACAGCGTGTCCGGCGTGGCGCTCGTGATGGAGGTGACGGCGCCGGCGCGCGAAACCCGCACGAGGCGTGTCGCGCCCGCCACGACCTGCATGGCGACGATCTGGCCATCCGCGCGCGCATCCGGCGTGAAGAGGCGCTCCCCCTTCGTCAGGCGAGTGGGCCGGCCGCCCGCGCTCTGCCGATACAGGTCGGAGCGATAGGCGTAGGGCCCGATGTACTCGAACTGCGAGAAGACCATCGATCCGTCGGGCAGGAGCGTCGTCGGCGACGATCCGTTCCGCCGGCCAAGTCTGCTGACCGTCCCGTCGGTGGTGGTCGTCCACGCCGAGAGTATCTCGCGCCCGGAGGTCGCGGTGTAGATGAGCGTGCGATCGTCGAGCCAGCGCGGATAGTCGAGCGCCAGCATGTCGGTCGTCAGGTCCTTCCACGCCCGTGCCGGCATCGCCGAATCGGCATCGGGGACGCTCAGGCTGTTCCTCCATTCGGTCCACGCCGGCCCGAGACGCGTCCCGAAGGCACGCCGCGCCGGAATGTCGATCAGGTACGGAACGAGCTGCGCGCTCGAGGATTCCACGAAGCGCCTGACGCTCGAATCACCCCGCGTGCGCGCGAGGTGCGCGAAGAACAGGGACCCGAAGGCATACGCCGAGCTGCCAGTCGGGAACCGCGGCAGCGCAAGGCTGGCTTCGCCGATCCGGGGGAAGACGTGATCCATCGCCGCCGCGCGCGCCAGCAGACGATGCTCGGGGCCCTCGATCCGGCCCTGGCCCGCGAGCCGACTCTCCTCGTACACCGCGAGCCCTTCGATCAGCCACGACGGCTGGTAGGTGTTCGGGAACAGGAACGGCGATCGCCCGAAGACCGCCTGCCCCAGGCGCCAGATCCCGCGCACGCGATCGAGATGGAAGATGTGCGTGAGCTCGTGGGTCACGACCATCTGCGCCCAGTCGGTGGTGTACCGCAGCCCGAAGTCGTTGACCGGCGGCATCGCGTACACGACGATGCGGTTGGTCGGGTGCGTGATCGCCGATCCATTGGCGAGATCGAATTCGTCGGTGACGAGGACGTCGATCGTGCCGCGCGGCGGATGCATCTCCGCCGAAAGCTGCGTGTATGCCCGCTCGGCGTCGGCGGCGACGCGTCGCGCCACGCTCTCGAGGGGTCTGGTAAAGCTCACCCGGAAGTGCGCGGTGCCGATCGTCAGGTAGTCCCGCGAGGGATCCTGCGCGGCGGCGAGCGGGGCGAGAGCGAGAAGCAGGATTGCCGCGCGACGAAGCTGGCTGGAAATCACGCGGGAAGAATGGAGCAGAGGGGGAAAGGGGGATAGGGGGACAGGGACTATCCCCCGATCACCCTCATTTCCCCAACCCGCGGAAATACGCCTCGAGCCCCTCGACGATCGAGCGCGCGTAACGCTCCTGATAGCTCTCCGAGCGCATCGCCGATTCCTGCTCGGGAATGATCACGTACGCGCCCTCCGTGAGGACCGCCGGCATCCACGACTGGACGGTCACGGCGAGGCTCCGGAAGAAGATGCCTTCGTCGCGCAGCGACATGTTCTCGAGCATTCCCCGCTGCACCGTCCGCGCGAGCGGCTCGGCATGGGTGCGGTAGAAGTACGTCCCGCTGCCGACGGTGGCGACGAACGGATTGACGCCGTCCGGGAAGGCGTTGAGGTGGATGGACACGAAGGCTTCCGCGTCGGCCCGCCGGGCGATGGCGCGTCGCGGCGCGAGGTCGAGGGGATCCATGGTCGTGCGGGTGAGGATCACCCGCGCGCCCTTCGCCTCGAGCATCGCCTTCGCCCTGTTCGCGACCGCCAGCGTGGCTTCGCCTTCGTACAGCGACGTCGGCCCCGTGGCGCCGGCGGGCGGATGTCCCGGGTCGAGCGCGATGACGCGCCCTTCCAGCGGTCGCCGGCTGCTGATGTCCGGCGCGCGGCGAACGCGGAGGACGAAACCGCCCCGCTCCATCAGTGCCATCCAGCCGACCGGACGTTGCGTGAGATGCAGGGTGAACCGGATGCGATCGGCGGACTCCTGCTCCCAGGTCACGGACTTGATGAGCGTGTCGCCCGTCGGGTAGTTGATGACGTCGGTATTGCCCTGGACGCCATAGAGCACGAGCTCGACCTGGCGATCGTGCTCCTCGACGAAGAACGCGGGCGTTCCCGAGATGGGAATGACGAGGTCGGCCGACAGCGGCGTCGAGCGCACGCGCCCGTTGGAGGTGATCCGGCGCGCCGGGGCGGTCGCCGGAACGGTGTCGACGTCGGCATCGCCGACCCACATCTCGAGATCGTTCGCGACGCGGATGCGCGAATAGCTCCCGTTGCGGCCGGTGAGCTCGGCCACCGTTCCCGGCAGCAGGAACCACTTGTAGTTGTCGTTCGGCAGGACGCGCCCGTAGATGACCGCGTCCGTATCGGCCGGCGTCACGCCGCGGCCGAGCCGCACGTACTCCGGCGCGTCGAGGCGTGGGCCGCGAATGGCCGCGACCGGAATCCTCGTCGTGTCACGGCCGCGGGTGATCAGGAGGTTGCCGCCCTGCCGCAGCTCGGCGGCGCTGAAGACGCGCGAGGCAATCTCGCCATTGCGGTCGAGCGGCACGGCGCGGTTGCCGCTCACGAACGTCGCGCTCGCATTCGACGGGACGCGGATGCGAACCGTGGTGCGCTCGTCGTCACGCAGGAACAGGACGTTGCCCGCACGCGGCGCGAACTCCGACGAATCGACGATCAACCGGCCCTCGAGGGGCAGCGGCGTGACGACCACGGGGGCGCGCAGGGCGTGCGTCAGGCGCGCGGTGTCGGCCCCGACCGCGGCGACCAGCTCGAACCGGGGATCCGAAGGCGCCGGATTCCGGATGAAGGCCATGAACGCGCCGTTGGGATAAACCACGGCGGGCTGGCCGTTGATCTTGAGCTGCGCCTTTCCGTTCCCGACCGACCCGATCATGTAGTTCGAGTCGCGGTTGGCCATCGCGGCGCCCTCGGGCGGATAGACGACCTTGATGCTCAGGGGTCCTTCGACCAGCGGAATCGCGGGCAGCCCCTCGTTCCGCACCGGGACCGGCGTCGGTTCGGCGGACGGCGGAGGAGTGGGAGCCGGACTCACCGGAGCGGGCGAGACCACAGGGGCTTCGGGCCGGCTACAGGCGGCCGCGACGAGTATCAGGGCACAGACGGACTGGCGGATCATTCGGAAATAGTAGTGGGATTCCGGCGTCGTTCCGCACGGCCCGCGCCGCGACGTTGCCGAGCCCCGTGGCCGAGCCGTATATTCGCGGCCCATGCCACTTTACCCGCCTCTGGAGCCTGCATGACGACGTGCAGTTTTTGCGGGGCCGCCAACGATCCCGCTTCACGGTTCTGCATCGACTGTGGCAAGCCCATGACCACGGCCCGCCCCGCGGCGGCCATGGCGGCCGCCACCGTGGCCGAACCCTCGATACCGGCGGGCACGGCGGCCATTCCCAGCAGCGGATACTACGCGATCGAGAAGACCTGCCCGAAGTGCGCGAAGGCCGTGGACCCAACCCTGCCGTTCTGTGGTCACTGCGGCGCCCGCGTGGCTGGCGCCGGCCGGACCAACAGCTGCGGCGAGTGCGGCGCCGAGTATACCCAGGGGATCGACGTTTTCTGCGCCCGCTGCGGCAATCGCGTCGGGCAGCGCGTCTCGATCAACATGCGCATGACGCCCGAGCTGGGCGTCAACGTGGATCGGACGTCGGGCGGTCCGCGCCTGTCGCTCATCGGCGAGGCCGGCAACGTCACCAAGACGTTCACCCTCGATCGGGGCGAGGCCGAGATCGGCCGCCAGGATGCCGACATCGTCTTCAAGGACGACCATTTCCTGTCGCCCATCCACGCGCGTCTCGAGCTGCGCGAGGGGATTCTCTACATGCGCGATCTCGGATCGCGAAACGGAAGCTGGCTCTACATCGATGAGCCGACGAAGCTCTCGGACGGCGACCAGCTCATGGTGGGCTCGCAGATCCTCCGCTTCCGCCGGCTTGGCTATCCCGGGCCGCATCCGCCGGAGGCCGATTCCACGCGACGCATGGGCTCGATGATCCCGACCGTGGACGTGGCCGTGCTCCAGCAGCTGCGAGCGGATGGAAGCGTCCGTGACGTGTTCCACCTGTCGCCGGGCCGCTCGATGTCCATCGGGCGGGAAACGGGCGACTGGATTTTTCCGTACGACCGCACGATGAGTGGAAAGCACGCCGAGATCCGGTCGGAGGACAGCGAGTTCTTCGTGCGTGACGCCGGGAGCCGCAATGGCGTGGCGATGTCGGTGAGGGGCGAGCGCGCGCTCAAGCGCGGCGACCGCATCCTCGTCGGTGACCAGGTCCTTCGACTGGATCAGGTTTGAGCGCGCTCAAGATCTGTCCCGTCTGCTCGACCGAGTATCCGGCGAACGAGCGCTTTTGCCCTCGCGACGGGACGGCGCTGCGCTCGCAGGCGGGCGCGAACGACCTCGTGGGAAGCGTGATCGCCGAGCGGTACCACGTGCTGAAGAAGCTGGGCGAGGGCGGGATGGGCCAGGTGTATCTCGCCGAGCACGTGAAGATGGGACGGAAGAGCGCCGTGAAGGTGATGAATCCCGGCATGGTGCAGAACGTCGACGCGATCAGCCGCTTCAACCGCGAGGCGGCGAACGCCAGCCGCATCAACCATCCCAACGTCGCCGGCATCTACGACTTCGGCGAGACGCCGGACGGGCTGATCTACCTCGCCATGGAGTTCGTCGAGGGCGAGCCGCTGACGAGCGTCATCAAGCATCACGGGGCCCTTCCGCCGCTGCGGGCGAGCGAGATCGCGCGGCAGGTGGCGGAAGGCCTGAGCGTCGCGCACGACATGGGCATCGTCCACCGCGACCTCAAGCCCGACAACATCATGATCGGCCGGGGGCGCAACGGCGCCGATCTCGTGAAGGTGGTGGACTTCGGGATCGCCAAGGCCGCCGCGAGCGACCAGCAGAAGGTGACGAAGACCGGGATGGTGGTGGGGACGCCCGAGTACATGAGTCCCGAGCAGCTGTCGGGCGACCCGCTCGACGCCCGGAGCGACATCTACTCGCTGGCGCTCGTCACGTTCAACATGCTGACGGGCAAGCTGCCCTTCCCCGGCGAGTCGATGCAGGAGACGATGATCATGCGTCTCACCGACGACCCGCAGCCGCTCGACGCGATGAAGCCGGAGGTGGCGTGGCCGGCGGATCTCCAGGCGGTGATGGACAAGGCGCTCGCCCGGGACGTGAACCAGCGGTATCGCAACGCGTCGGAGTTCGCCCGCGACCTGGTCGAGGCGATCGACCGCATGCCGGCGACGAGCATCACGACGATGGGCACGCAGGTCGTGGGCTCCGCGAAGCCGGTGGATCCGACGGCGGCGACGATCCAGGTCCAGGTGCCTCCCACGCGCGTCGCGTCGAAGGGTGAAGGTGTCCGCCGGACGCCGGAGGACCTGTCCGGCCACGTGCCGGCCGCCACCCAGGCGCCATCGGGGACGCCGGCGAAGAGCAGGACGCCGCTGATGGTGGGCGTGGGCATCGCCGCGGTCGTCGTGGTGCTGGCGGGCATGAAGTTGATGAGCCGGGACGCCGCCGCGAACGGCAAGGGACAGGAAGTACAGCCGCCGTCGACCGTCAGCCAGGGCACGTCGACGCCGGCCACGGATTCGGCTCCAGCGAACATCCCGGCGTCCAGCACGCCGACGACATCGAGCTCCCGCCAGCGGGAGGCCGTCGACCTCGGGACGCTCCTCAAGCATCTCGACGACACGCTGGCCGTCGACCCCGACACGGCGAATGCGAGGAGCGTGCTCCGCCAGTTGGCCACGGCCACACCGAAAACGACCGAAGAGATCGTCCTGGGCGCGGTCGTCAAGGCAGCGGCGTACGCGAACCTGGGGGATACGGTGCGCGTGTGTAACGTGCTGCGCGAGGTCGCCGTTCGCGCAAAAGGGACCGAACAGGCTAACATTGTGAAGCAGACGCTCGAAACCTGCCCGCCCTTCCGATGAGCGTGTCCACACCCATACCGTCCGATCGCTCGCCGCACTCCCGCCGGGGACAGATCATCGTCAACGTCTTCGGCAAGACGGACGTCGGCCGCACCCGTGAGCACAACGAGGATTCGTTCGTCGTCGCCGATCTCTCGACCGGCAACGCCACGCTCCAGCCGGAAGTGCGGCAGCACGTGGCCGGCCCGCGCGGCTCGCTGTTCATGGTCGCCGACGGCATGGGCGGCGCCGCGGCCGGCGAGATCGCCAGCGCGATGGCCACCGAAGTGGTGCTCGAGGAGATGC
>CAMLHT010000070.1 GCA_946479895.1 uncultured Gemmatimonadota bacterium
GGCTCCGTATACCCTTTAACAGCCCGAGAACGCCCGCCGGCCGCGTCACCCGCGACCCTTCGCGGTGTCGGCGTTTGGCGCGCGCCCGGCGCGCCGTCGCGCTTCCGCTGCCCGGACCGCGCAGTGCGCGCTACCAGCATTCCGCGCACTGAGCGCAGTGCGCTCACCGCCTTCCTGCCCCGGCACCAACTGAACCTGATTCGCGGGAAAAATGAAAAACGCCGTCCCGGGGGGAACGGCGCTCCTAGAATTCCCGGCGCTTCATTTCCTTGAAGAAATGATCGCGATCGAGATCCTGCGAATCGTCTTCAGGCTTGGGCGGAAGCGTGTTGTCGTAGTTCTTGCCCGACCGGCCCTTCGCGAGCTTTTCGGCCAACGCGGCGTTCTTGCGAATCAGCTTGGCGAGCTGCTTTTCGTCCATGGCGGCTGGAGGAAGGAGACGCCTAGAAGTCTATCGCCCGCGCGGGGTTACGCCAGACGGGGAGGGGGCCTGCGAATTGCCATGAAGACCGGGGCCAGGTCCGAGGGGACGGGGGAAGACCCCCTGTCCCCTCGGCCGCCTGCGTTTCCACCGATCGACCGACCCACTGATCCACCGATCCACCGACCCACTGATCCACTGATCCACCGATCCACCCACCGTAATGCGCATCTGGCCCGGCCAACCCTACCCCCTTGGCGCCACCTGGACTGGCGAGGGGGTCAACTTCGCCCTGTTCTCCGAGAACGCCACCGGCGTCGACCTCTGCCTGTTCGACGGGCCCAATGACGCCGAGGAGAGTGACCGGATCCCGCTTCGGGAGCGGACGGACCAGGTGTGGCACTGCTTCCTGCCCGATATCCGGCCCGGCCAGTTCTATGGCTTCCGCGTCCACGGCCCGTACGATCCGAAGAACGGTCACCGCTTCAACCCCGCAAAGCTCCTCATCGATCCGTACGCCAAGGCGATCACCGGCGCGATCAAGTGGAACAATGCCCTCTTCGGCTATGAGGTCGGGGGCCCGCACCAGGACCTCGTGGCTTCGGACACCGACAGTGCCCGCGGCATGCCGAAGTGCGTCGTCATCGACAACGCGTTCACCTGGGGAGACGACAGCCATCCGCTGACGCCCTGGAACCGCACGGTGATCTACGAGACGCACGTCAAGGGAATGACCTTCCGGAATCCCGACGTGCCCGAGGCGCTCCGCGGCACGTATCTCGGGCTCTGCAGCGACCCGATGATCGACTACTTCCAGAAGCTCGGCGTGACCGCGGTGGAGCTGCTGCCGGTCCACCAGTTCGTCGTCGACCGTCACCTGCCGGACAAGGGACTGACGAACTACTGGGGCTACAACTCCATCGGCTTCTTCGCGCCCGACGTGCGGTACGCGACGCGCGGACTCGGCAACCAGGTCTACGAGTTCAAGTCGATGGTGAAGACGTTCCACTCGGCCGGCATCGAGGTCATCCTCGACGTGGTCTACAATCACACCGGAGAGGGGAATCACCTCGGCCCCACGCTGTCGCTCAAGGGCATCGACAACACGGCCTATTACCGGCTGGAGAACGACAAGCGGTTCTACACGGACTTCACCGGCACGGGCAACTCGCTCAACATGCGGCACCCGCGCACGATCCAGCTCATCATGGACTCGCTGCGCTACTGGGTGACCGAGATGCACGTGGACGGCTTCCGTTTCGACCTCGCGCCCGTGCTCGCCCGCGAGCTGTACGAGGTCGATAGGCTCTCCGCGTTCTTCGACATCATCCATCAGGACCCGACGCTCGCCACGGTGAAGCTGATCGCCGAGCCGTGGGACGTGGGGCCGGGGGGATATCAGGTGGGCAACTTCCCGATCCGCTGGGCGGAATGGAACGGGAAGTATCGCGACTCCCTGCGCCGCTTCTGGCGCGGCGACCAGAACCAGGTCGGCGAGCTCGCGTCACGACTCGCCGGCTCGAGCGACATCTACCAGTGGAGCGGACGCTCGGCCTACGCCAGCGTGAACTTCATCGTCGCGCACGACGGTTACACGATGCGCGACCTCGTCTCGTACGAGCAGAAGCACAACCAGGCCAACGGCGAGGACAACCGGGACGGTCACAACGACAACCTCAGCCGGAACTGGGGCGTCGAGGGGCCGACCGACGATCCGAACATCGAGGACACGCGCTTCCGCGTCATGAAGTCGATGATGGGGTCGCTGGCGTTCAGCCAGGGCGTGCCGATGATCAGCCACGGCGACGAGCTCGGGCGCACGCAGAAGGGAAACAACAACGCGTACGCGCAGGACAACGAGATCACCTGGGTCGACTGGAACCTGGACGACCGGCAGCGCGAGATGCTGGGCTTCACGCGCCGCGCCTTCGCGCTGCGCGCGGAGAATCCCGTACTGCGTCGTCGGCATTTCTTCGACGGGCACGAACCGCACTCGCCGACGGGGAAGGACGTGATGTGGATTCGCCCGGACGCGCAGGAGATGACGGCGCAGGACTGGCAGAACAGGGACCTGCGTGTGCTCGGCATGCTCGTCAGCGGCCACGCCACGGACGAGACCGACGAGCGGGGCCGGCTGCTCCACGGTGATACGATGCTCCTGATCGCGAACGCGTCGGACCAGGACCTCCGCTTCCAGGTCCCGAAGGTCGACGCGGAAGGGGTGTGGGTTGAGCTCATCGACAGCGCGCGGCCGGAGCGTCACGTGATCGACGAGGGATGGGTGTTCGTGGATGCGCATTCGCTCGTGCTGCTGCGCCATGGAAAGGAACGGAGAATGCCGGGCAGCGGGAACGAAAGCGCGGCGCATCCGCATCACGGCTGAGTAATGGGATCGAGAAAACCAACGAAGGAAGACCTCCGCCACCTGGTGGCCGGAGACCACGGCAATCCGCACGGGATCCTGGGCCCGCACCCGGTGACGGTCGGCAAGCAGGAGGGCGTCGCGATCCGCGCGCTGATGCCGGACGCGGTGCGCTGCGAGTGCGTGCTGGCCGACGGCTCGACGCACGAGATGGAGCTGCTAGCGAGCGGCGCGTCGAATGTCTTTGCCTGCTTTCTGCCGACAAGTCTCGCCGGATCCCTCGAGCGGACAGGAGGTCCTTCGGGCAAGCGGTATCCAGTATTGGATAATCGCGAGGCGACTGTGAGTGGAAAGGCACCTCGCGCCGATTATCCAAAACTGGATACCCGCAGCCCGAAGGACCTCCTGCCCGCTCGAGGGGCGAGTGACCCGGGCAGCTACAGCCTGCGATTCCACTTCGCCGACGGAGCCACCTGGGAGCGCGGCGATCCGTATCGCTTCGCCCCGAGCATCGGCGACCTCGATCTCCATCTCTTCAACGAGGGAACGCACCGCCAGCTCTGGACGAAGCTCGGCGCCAACCCGCGCGTCATGGACGGCGTCGCCGGGACCAGCTTCGCCGTCTGGGCGCCGAATGCCCGGCGCGTGAGCCTCATCGGCGACTTCAACCGCTGGGACGGGCGCGTCTATCCGATGCGGCGCCTCGGCTCCAGCGGCGTCTGGGAAATCTTCATTCCCGGCGTCGGCGAAGGCGCGCTGTACAAGTTCGAGATACTCACCCGGGAGGGTGAGAATCGCACGAAGACCGATCCGTTCGCGCGCAAGATGGAGCAGGCGCCGGCCACCGCCTCGATCGTCGTCGACGGGGACGTTTACGTGTGGTCGGACGACGAATGGATGAGGAAACGCGCGGTCGCGGACCATCACCGCGAGCCGATGTCCATCTACGAGCTCCACCTCGGCTCCTGGGCCCGCGTGCCGGAAGAGGGCGATCGCGCGCTCAGCTATCGCGAGATGGCGCCGCGCTTGGCCACCCACGTGAAGAAGCTCGGCTTCACCCACGTCGAGCTGATGCCGGTGATGGAGCATCCGTTCTACGGGTCGTGGGGCTACCAGGTCAGCGGCTACTTCGCGCCGACCTCACGGTACGGCTCGCCCGACGACTTCAAGTACATGGTGGACGTGCTCCACCAGAACGGGATTGGGGTCATCCTCGACTGGGTGCCGGCGCACTTCCCCAAGGACGACTTCGCGCTGCGCCGATTCGACGGCACCGCGCTCTTCGAGCACGAGGACCCGCGGCTCGGCGAACACCCCGACTGGGGCACGCTGATCTTCAATTATGGCCGCACGGAAGTCCGCAACTTCCTCGTCGCCAACGCGCTGTTCTGGCTCAACGAGTTCCACGCCGACGGCCTGCGCGTGGACGCAGTCGCCTCGATGCTCTACCTCGACTACTCGCGAAAGGCCGGGGAGTGGCTGCGCAACGCGCACGGCGGACGCGAGAACCTCGAGGCGATCCAGTTCCTCCGCGAGTTCAACGAAGCCATCCGCGCCGACGCGCCCGGCTGCTTCACCGTCGCCGAGGAGTCGACGTCGTGGCCCGGAGTGACGAAGCCCGTTGCCGAAGGAGGGCTCGGCTTCACCTTCAAGTGGAACATGGGGTGGATGCACGACACCCTCGAGTACTTCAGGAAGGACCCGATTCACCGCCGGCACCACCACGACCAGCTCAGCTTCGCGATGGTGTACGAGTACAGCGAGCGATTCATCATGCCGCTGTCGCACGACGAGGTCGTCCATCTCAAGGGCTCGCTCCTCACGAAGATGCCCGGCGACGAATGGCAGAAGCGCGCGAACCTCCGCCTGATGCTGGCGTACATGTTCACGCGCCCGGGCAAGAAGCTCCTGTTCATGGGTGCCGAGCTGGCGCCGTGGGGAGAGTGGAATCACGACGTGAGCCTCGAGTGGCACCTCCTCGAGTCCGACCCGAGCCGGGCTGCCCACTTCCGTTTCCTGTCACGCCTGGCCCAGGTCTACCGCGAGCGGCCCTCGCTCTGGATTGCCGACGAGAGCTGGGAAGGCTTCGCCTGGATCGACATTGCGGATCGCGACAACTCGGTGATCTCGTACGTGCGCCGCGGGGCCGGTGAGCACACGGTGGTCGTCCTCAACCTCACGCCCGTCCCCCGCCAGGGATATCGCATCGGCGTGCCCGAGGCCGGAGCGTACGAAGTCCTGCTGCGCTCCGACGACCTGGCGTGGGGTGGCAGTGACTTCGATCGCACCGTGACGTTCGAGGCCGAGCCGTCGCCGTTTCACGGATATCCGCAGTCGATCGTGGCGACGCTGCCGCCGCTTTCCGCGCTCGTGCTGAAGCCCGTCGGCCGATGACCGCGCACCTCGACCGGCTGGCCGAATTCCTCGGCATCCTGCCGTCGTACGTGGATTACGGCGGGAAGCCGAAAGAGACGTCGCCCGAGACGACCAGGGCCATCATGAAAGCGATGGGCCATCACGTCACCGACGACGCCAGCGCCCGCGACCTGCTCGACACGATCCTCGGCGAGGAGCTGCGACAGCCGCTCGATCCGGTCGTCGTGCACCGGCATGGCGTGCAGAACAAGCTCGTCGTGCGCGCGCCTCGCCGGCTCGGCGCCGTGCGCTGGAAGGTCACCATTCGCAGCGAGCGCGGGCGCATCGCGTCGCGCGACGGGATGTTCGACGCGGCGGGACCGCTCGAGATCGACACGCCGAACTTCGGCGCCGGATACTACGACGTGCGCATCACGCTCACCACGCGGCGCGCCGAGACCGAGGCGACGCAACAGCTCATCGTCGTTCCCGACCGCTGCGTCGTTCCGTCCGACCTGCTCGGCCCCCGCAAGGCGTTCGGGGTCTTCGCGAACCTCTACAGCGTTCGCGGTGACCGGAACTGGGGCGTGGGTGACGTCGGGGATCTCGAGACGCTGGGCCGATGGGTGGCCAGCGCCGGCGGTTCGTTCGTGGGACTCAATCCGCTGCACGCGCTGCTGAATCGCGGCGGTGACATCAGCCCCTACGGACCTGTCACGCGGCTCTGGCGCAACCCGATCTACCTGGAGGTCGATCGGGTACCTGAGTTCAGGGAGGTGCCGGGCATGGCCGAGCGCGTCCGGTCGCCCGAGATCGAGAGCGCGCTCGCCGCGCTGCGGGAGTCCGACCGCGTCGAATACCAGCAGGCGTGGGCGATGAAGAGCCTCGCGCTGGACGCGCTGCACGCCGCGTTTCTCGACCTGCGCTCCCGCAACGCGACCCATCCTCGCGTCGCCGAGTACAACGACTTCGTCGCTCGCGGCGGGCGGTGGCTCGACGATTACGCGACGTGGATGACGATCGCCGAGTGCCGGAACGAGTGGACGTGGCGGATGTGGCCCGGGGAGCTGCAGTCCCGCGACTCGGAAGCCGTCCGCCGCTTCGCCTCCGAGCATTCGCGCCGCGTGGACTTCCACAAGTGGGCGCAGTTCGAGCTCGACCGGCAGATCGGCGAGGTCGCCGCGAGCTGCCGCGACGCGGGGATGGAGATCGGCCTGTATCAGGACCTCGCGGTCGGGTCGTCGGGAACGGGATCCGACAGCTGGGCGCAGCGGAATCTCTTCCGGGACGGGGCGACCATCGGCGCTCCGCCGGATCCCTATTCGGACTTCGGCCAGAACTGGGGCCTGCCGCCGATCGATCCGCGAGCGCTGCGTAACGATCGTTATCGCTACTTCATCCAGCTCGTGCGCTCCGGCTTCCGGCACGCCGGCGCGCTCCGGATGGATCACGTGATGGGTCTCTTCCGGCTGTTCTGGATTCCGGAGGGCGCGAGCGGCAGGGATGGCGCGTACGTGCGCTATCCCGCCGACGATCTCCTGGGCATCCTGGCCCTCGAGAGCCAGCGGCACAACGCGCTCGTCGTCGGCGAGGACCTCGGCGTCGTTCCCGAGGAGGTCCCGCCGGCCATGCAGAAGTGGGGGATCCTCTCGTCGAAGGTGCTCTACTTCGAGCGGGAGAACGGCGGTGGATTCAAGCCGCAGTCGTCGTACCCCGAGCTGTCGCTGGCGTCGGTGAACACGCATGACATGCCGACGATCGCCGGGTTCTGGTCGGGACGTGACATCGAGCTTCGGAAAACGCTCGGGCTCATCGACGACAGGGGCAGCGACGACAGCACGGCACATCGTTCGGATGAGAAGCGGCTGCTGCTCGACCGCCTGCGCGACGATGCCGCGCTGCCCCTGCACGACCATCCTTCGCTGGATGCCGCCGGCGTCCCGGCCGTGAAGCGGGCGGTGCACGACCTGCTCTGTGCCTCGCCGGCGGCGCTGGTGGCCTTCTCGCTCGACGACCTCGGCGACGAGACGGAGCCGATCAACGTGCCGGGCGTAGGGACGGACAAATATCCGTGCTGGAGCCGGAAGATGCACCGGACGATTCCGGAGATCGCCGCCACCGCCACCGAGGACATCGCCCGATGCACGAGCCGCGTTCGCCCCGATTGAGGGCGAGCTACCGCGTGCAGCTGCACGCGGGGTTCACGCTGCGCGACGCGGCCGGCATCGTTCCGTATCTCGCGGCGCTGGGCATCTCGCACCTGTACGCGTCGCCGATCTTCGCCGCGCGGCCGGGGAGCCAGCACGGGTACGACGTCATCGATCCGTGCCGCATCAATCCGGAGCTCGGGACCGAGGACGATCTCGCCGCGCTCAGTGCCGCCCTGCACGAGCAGGGAATGGGGCTCCTGATCGACATCGTGCCGAACCACATGGGAGTCGGCCGGCACAATCGCTACTGGGAAGACGTGCTGACTCACGGCGAGCGGTCGCGGTACGCGCGGTGGTTCGACATCGCATGGGACATGCATCCCGACCGGAAGCTCGTGCTGCCGATCCTCGCCGACGACCTCGACAAGGTCATTGAGCGCGGGGAGCTGCGCATCGAGGTGGACGAGACGGGCGCGCGCCTTCACCACTACGACAACACGCTGCCGATCTCGCCGGACACCAATCGTCATCCCGAGCGCAGCGAGGGACCTGCTCTTCTGGAGCTCGCGCAATGGGATCCGGCCGCCGAGCACGAGGCGGAATCGCGATATGAGAACCGCGACCAGCTCCGCGCGCTGCTCGATCGCCAGCACTACAGGCTGCTCGGATGGAAGCGTGGTCCGCGCGAGATCAACTACCGCCGATTCTTCGACGTGAACGACCTCGTCGCGCTGCGGATGGAGGATCCCGATGTCTTCCGGCAGACCCACGAATACGTGCTCGACCTCGTCGCGCGCGGCCTCGTCGACGCCCTGCGCGTGGACCACATCGACGGCCTGCGCCAGCCTCGCGAGTACCTGGTCCGGCTTCGTGAGGAAACCGATCGCCGGCGGCCCGGTGGAATCCCGATCTTCGTCGAGAAGATCCTCATGGGTGACGAGCGGTTGCGCGAAGACTGGCCCGTGGAGGGCACGACCGGCTATGAGCGGCTGAACGACATCGAGGACCTGTTCGTCGATCCTGACGGATTCGCCCGTCTCGAGGCGCGATACCGCGCCCGCCGGCGGTCGAAGGATCTCTCGTTCGGCGGAACGGTTCGGGCCGAGAAGCGCGCCGTCCTCGACCACTCCTTCTCCGCCGACGTCGAGCGTCTCGCCCGTCTCCTCGGCGCCATCCTGCGCGAGGAGCGCGAGGACGTGAGTCGCGCCCAGGTCTTTCACGGCATCGAGGAGTACATAGCGGCGTGCCCGGTCTACCGCACGTACGTCGAGCCCGGGCAGCCGCCATCCGGCGAAGACCTGGCCATCCTCGACGCCATGAACCTCCTCGAGGACGAGGGCACGGTGGCCAACCGGATCCGGGCGCTGATGCGCGCGTCGGCGTCCGCGGATGCGGCGCGCGGGGAGTTCATCGCCCGCATGGAGCAGCTCACCGGGCCGGCCACCGCGAAGGGGCTCGAGGACACGGCGCACTACGCGTACATCCCGCTCGTCTCTCGGAACGAAGTCGGAGGCGCGCCGGACCGGCCGCTCGATGACATCGTGTCGCGCTTTCACGCGTCGAATGGGTGGTTCGCCTCGCATTTCCCGGCGTCACTTGTCGCCACGAGCACGCATGACACCAAGCGGAGCGGAGACGTGCGCGCCCGCATCAGCGCCCTGTCGGAGGTCGGGCCCGAGTGGGAGCGCTCCGTGGCGCGCTGGCGGCGGTTGAACCGCCACCACCAGCACGTGGTCAGCGGCCGGATCGTGCCGGATCCGAACGCCGAGCTGCTGATCTACCAGACGCTCGTGGGCATCTGGCCGGCGCCGCGCCCGGGGCGGCGCGCGGACGACGTGCCGGAGCGCGCATGGCGGACCGCCGCGCTCGAGCGGATGCGGCAGTACGTCCTCAAGGCCGTGCGCGAGGCGAAGCTGCGCACGAGCTGGACGGAGCCGGACGAGGCCTACGAGAAGCTGCTCCTCGAGTTCGTCGGCGCGATTCTCGACGCGCCGGAGGACGATCCGTTCCTCTCAGACCTCTCGCGGCTCGTCGCGCGCGTCGCGCCGCTGGCGCAGTGGAACACGATGACCCGCGTCCTGCTTCACCTGACGATTCCCGGCACGCCGGACGTCTATCAGGGCGACGAAGCCTGGAACTTCGCCCTGGTCGATCCGGACAATCGCCGGCCGGTGAACTACAACGCGCGCCAGTCCTCCCTTGGCGCCGTTCAGGCGATGCCCGCACCGGGATCGGTCGGTGAGGTCGTCGGGCAGGTGAACGCCAAGACCTGGCTGACCCATCGCGTGCTCGAGGTCCGGCGCCGGCTGACCGATGTCTTCGCCGGCGGCGACTATACGCCTCTCGTCGTCCGCGGGCCGCACGCCCGCCACATCGTTGCGTTCGAGCGGCGCACGGGTGACGATCAGGTGATCGTCGTCGCGCCGCGGCTGGTCGAGCGGCTGCTCAAGGTGCGCGACTGGTCGGACATGTCGATCCAGCTGGCCGGCGAGCAGAAGGCCGAGCTGAAGTGCGCCCTCACAGGCCGCCAGACAGTCATCCGCGATGGCCGCGTCGAAATCGCCGAGTCGTTCTCCGGGCTGCCCTTCGGACTGCTCACAACGTGAGCGCGGCTTTCGCACTCGCCGCGGTCAAAGCCTGCATCAGAACAGATAGCCCAGCCCGATGTAGATAGGCGCCGTCGCTTCGCTGGAGTGCGCGACGTCGACGGCGACCACGAAGTTCTCCCCGTAGCGCAACCGCGCTCCGCCGCCGAATCCCGTGTGGTAATCCGAGAAGAGTCCGTCCGTCGAGAGCCCGCGCTCCCACACCCGCCCAGCGTCGACGAACGCGCTGAGGATGAGCGCCGACGGGCGGCCGCGAGCCCGAAAGTCCGCCGCGCGCCACCGCAGCTCCTCGTTCGCGAACACCATCCCCTTGCCGATGTAGCGGTTCTTCGGCAGCCCTCGCACCGTCCCGGCGCCGCCGAGCCCTTCGTCGTCCCTGAATGACCCCTGGATCGGATTCAGGTCGTAGAACATCGCGTCGCCCGAGAGGTTCTGCGCCACGACGCGCTGCGCCCACACGACGCGACCGGTCACGGGCACATAGGTCCGCGCGGTACCTGTGAGACGCGTGAAGCCGTCGAAGCTTCGCTGGGCGAGGCCTTCGATCCACTGGCCACGCGTCGGCCCCGTCTCGCGATCCCGCGTGTCGAAGACGAGCCCACCGCGCACCGTCGCGGCGCCTCCTTCGGCCAGGTCCACCCCGGAGAACTGCTGCGCAATCAGCGTCGTGCCCGAGTCGAACGGCGTGCGATCGATCTTCACCGAACGGAATCCCGTCCCGACGAGCAATCGCAGAGGGCCCCGGATCGCGTGCTGGAAGTCGGCGCTGAGTCGCACGCTCGTCCGTCCATAGCGGTAGTAGTACGGGTTCGGGGCCTTCTCCAGCGCCTCGTCGTGCGCGCTGCTGTTTCCCGGGCCGTAGTACGGCGTCGCGAGCTGCTGCTCCCGCCCGGCGTACGAGCTCACCCGCCAGCCACCGGGAAGCAGGTGCGGCGCGTCGAAGAACACGCTGACGTCTCGCCGGCCCCTGGTCGTCAGGAAGAGCAGCGGCTGGATGGTGTACCTGTACGGCCGGAGAGTGCCGTCGCCGTACTGGTAGCCCTGCGCCGTGATCCCGTACCCGAAGCCCTCGTCGCTGTTGAAGTTCAGCGCCGGCAGGGCGCTCGTCTCCCATCCCCTCGCCACGCCCTGCGCCCCCGCATCGCTGATGACGACGAGCGCAAGCACTGCAAGCAGTCGGTTCATGATCCATTTCCCCCGGTCTGGTTTGATCGCGACTTCGGGGAGGACGGTAGGGCGGCAGGGCCACCCCGGGGTCATCCGGTGGTCATTTCGGCAACGACGCGTCCGCCAGGGAATGGAGCATGGCCTTCCACGCCGGCGTCTTCTCGATTCCGACGAAATCGGGATCGAGGTGGACGGTGATGTTGGGCGGCGTGTCCATCAGGCGCAGACCCTGCCGGACCGCCTGGTCGAGCAGCGCGACGGCCTCGGACGTCCTCCCCTGAGCGGAGGCGATCACGGCCCGCCACCGGAGTGCGGCGCCCATGGGAAACGGCAGGCTCACCCTCTTCAGGCGCTCCTCCATCTCCCTCGCGGTCGCCATGTCGCCGAGGTGAACCGACGCCGTGGCGATCCGGCCAAGCGCCTCGACGCTGGCGGAGTCGTGGGCCAGGACCTGTCGGAAGCCGTCGCGCGCGCGCTGGAGCTCACCGGCCTCGTACAGCGCCCGCGCTTTCCAGAGAAGTCCGCGGCGATCATCAGCCGCGACGTTCCCCAGCCGGGCAACGACCTCCTCGAAGACCTTCTTCGCTTCGGCGGGATATCCATGCGCCCGCAGCTCTCGACCGGCGAACAGTCGCAGCTCGATGGAATCGGCCAGCGGATCGCGAATGTCCTTGGGGTCCCTCGCGGGGGGAATGCCCTTCGACAGCAGCTCACCGAGCCGGCGGTCGTTTCTCGCCGCGTAGACGCGCACGAGCCCGTACGTTGCCGGAGGGTGGTGCCGGAAGCGCTTCAACTCGTCACGGACCGCGCGCTCTTCCAGGCTGGCTTCGCCCGCGTGGTGATAGGTGGCGGCCGACCACTCGAGGTACGTCGGCGTCACCAGGTTCATGCCGCGCGTCGGGTTCGCCTCCCTCAGCGCCGCGACTGCTTCGGCCACGTTTCCGATGTACAACGCCGACACCACGCGCAGCAGCGGCATCTCTGCCGAGCCCGGAGAAAGCGACTGGAGCCGGCGCGCGATCTCGAGTCGCGCGAGTCCATCCCCGCGCAGGTCCGCCTCGAAGAGATCGAGTGCCGCACGCTCCATCTTCGACATGCGGGGCGCGAGGGGGCGCACGCGCTGCACGATCTCGCTCACGCCGGGCCACTGCGACTTCACGTCGAGCATGTACGCCTTCATCAGCAGCGGCGTCGCGTACGTGGGGTCGAGGCGGGCCGCGGTATCCAGCTCGGCGAAGACGCTCGTCGTGTCGCGCGGTGACGCGAAGAAGTGCTCCCAGGCCGCATTCACCCGCTGGAACGCCTGGAGCGACGGAGGTGACGAGTACCGCGTCGTGAGGCCGCCGGCGCTCGTGTCCACTTCGGCGCCGAGGTAGGCGATCGTCGGCTGGAGCATGGCGACGATGAACTCGTTCGCCCGGCGAGGGGAGCCGTGGAAGGGGCCGAGCGACTTCAGCGTATGCTTGGTGGCGACGTCGATGACGCTGATGTTCGCCTCGAGGCTGTCGCCCTGGCGGTAGTACGTGCCGACGACGGTGTAGGCGGATCCCGTCTCCTCGCCGAGCGCGACGTTGTCGTCGCGGGCGCGCAGGGGCCTGGGAATTCCGCCGACGACCCGCGTGCCGATCCGCGCCGTGCGCGCGTCCACCACCTTGAACTCGGCCTCGCTGAGCTCGCGCGCGAACCAGTCGGCGATCTGCTCGCCCAGCGCGTCCAGCGTGCTGTCGCCCGTCCTGTTCTCGAACGGCGCGACGACGATCTGCCGCGGCTCGAGCCTCGGATCCGGGCGCGAGCGGATCAGGTTGAATGCCGCGCGCTGGTCGGCGTCCATCGTCGCCCAGGTCACGGTGAGCGCGGCGGCCATCATCAGCAGCATGCCGAGGACGAACGCCATGGCCGTGGAGCGACGCCGGCGCTTGCGGGCGGTGCCGATGGCGTGGCGGGTGGTCGAAGCCACGGCCGGTTGCGGAGGCGACGAGACCGGAACGGCGTCGAAACCCGTGGGCGTCGCGGCCGGCGGCTGCGAGGCGACAATCGCCGGCGCCGGCGACGGTGATGGCGCCGGCTCGGGCGAGCGCGTCCACGTTCCGGCGCGGAGCTGCTCTGCGAGCTGCGAGACCGCCGCTTCGGGAGCGGCCCCGACTTCCTCGCGAAGGAGCGCCTCGTGAATCCTGAACTGCTGGAGCGCCGCGCCGACGTCGCCGCTCTCCGCCAGCGCCCGCATGAGCACGAGCGTATGCTTGCCGCTCAGGGGCTCGGCCGCCGCGAGCGTGCGCCAGTAGCCGGCCGCGTCGCGCCAGGCGCCGCGGGACTCGCAGTCGCGGGCGATCCGCTCCACCGCCGATACCCACATGTGCGCGAAGCGCGCCCGCTGCTCGGCAGACCAGCGCTCGAACTCCGTCGAGTCCTTGAGGTGAAAGCCGTCGAGGAATGGGCCGGTGTACAGGCTCACCGCCGTCGCCAGGTCGTTCGCCGCCAGCGCGGTCTCGAACTCGCGGGCGTCGCTCGTGATGATGGTCGGGTTCAGCGAAAGCGACGCAGTACCGACGATGACCTCGTCGGAGCCCAGCTCGCGCCGGAGCGAGTAGACCGCCTGCTTGAGGGCGTGACGCGCCCGCTCCTCGTCGCTCTCCGGCCAGAGGTACAGGAGCAGCTTGTCACGGCTGAACCCGGTCGGGCCGGCCGTCGACAGCAGCGCGAGCAGGGACAGCCGGCTCCGCTGCGCGGCGGCGCCGGTCAGCGGCGTTCCGTCACGGGACAGGGCGAGCCCGCCGAATGTGGTTAGCCTAAGCAAAACGGATCGAGTCCGGCCTCAGGGCGTATGACGAAACAGATGGCTAACGTACAGTTACGCACCGTGGGTCGCCAGCAGAATTCGTCGGTCCGGGCTGATCTGGCATGATTCACTCAGTTCCGCCTCTGGTTCCACTGGCACGACCGTCACCGCAAGCACTCAGAGATCAATGACTTCATCGCCCGCCTCGACGTCGACGACGGTTGCGTATTTCTCGATGGAAATCTGCCTCGACCAGGCGATCCCGACGTACAGTGGCGGGCTCGGCATCCTGTCGGGCGACACGCTTCGATCGGCGGCTGACCTCGGCGCGCCGGTCGTCGGTGTATCGCTGCTGCACCGGCAGGGCTACTTCGAGCAGCACATCGATGCCCAGGGCAACCAGAGCGAAGCGCCGGTCCAATGGGAGCCCGAGTCGATCCTGGAACCCGTCGAAGGCCGCACTACGGTGGTGATCGAGGGTCGCACGGTCCACATCCGGGCCTGGCGCTTCACGATTCGCGGGATCGCCGGCCATGAAGTGCCGGTTTATCTCCTCGACACGAAGCTCCCCGAGAACGATCCGTACGACCAGACCCTCACCGACAAGCTGTATGGTGGCGATGGGCGCTACCGCCTCTGCCAGGAAGTGGTGCTCGGCATGGGCGGAGCGGCGATGCTCAGGCAGCTCGGCCTCAACGGCTCGCTCTACTATCACCTGAACGAAGGCCACTCCGCGCTGCTGACGCTGTGCCTGCTCCAGTGGCAGCTCGAGCACCGTTCCGGATTCACGCCGGAGGAGGATGACCTCGAGCAGGTGCGGAAGCGCGTGATCTTCACGACGCACACCCCTGTGCCGGCGGGACACGACAAGTTCCCGCTCGACCTGGTAAAGTCGGTGCTCGGCGAAACCTCGTACGGGCTGCTCCACTCGGCGGAACTGCTGGACGAGAACGAGTTGAACATGACCCACCTCGTCCTCAAGCTCTCGCGCTTCGTGAACGGCGTGGCGATGAAGCATCGCGAGGTCTCGCAGGGGATGTTTCCCTCCTATCCCATCGACTCGATCACGAACGGCGTGCATGCGGGAACGTGGACGTCACCGGCGTTCGCGGCGCTGTTCGACAAGCGGATCCCGGAGTGGCGCACCGACAACCTCTACCTGCGGTATGCCGTGGGCATTCCGCTCGACGAGATCCGGGCCGCGCACCTCGAGGCCAAGCAGCGGTTGATCGAGACCGTTCGCGAGCGCACCGGCGTGCAGCTCGATTCCAAGGTGTTCACGATCGGCTTCGCCCGCCGCGCGACGCCATACAAGCGCGCCGACCTCGTCTTCACCGACACCGAGCGCCTGGCGCGGATGGCCGAATCGGTCGGGCCGATCCAGATCATCTTCGGCGGCAAGGCGCATCCGCATGACGGCGGAGGCAAGGAGCTGATCAAGCACATCTACCAGGCGGCGCAGCGGCTCGCGGGCAAGGTGACCGTCGTCTACGTCGAGAACTACGAGATGGCATTCGCGGCGCAGATGGTCGCCGGCGTCGATCTCTGGCTCAACAACCCGATGAAACCCCTCGAGGCGAGCGGCACGAGCGGGATGAAGGCGGCGCTGAACGGCGTGCCGAGCCT
>CAMLHT010000071.1 GCA_946479895.1 uncultured Gemmatimonadota bacterium
GACGAGCGTCAGACCACGCCGCCCGGGATCGCGGGCCGGGACTGGCTCGGACGCGCCGCGACCAGGACACGCGCCCGCTCGACGGCCTCCTCGATCGACGCCAGCACGTTCTCGTCGCCGAGCTCGCGCATGAGCGCGGAGCCGGAGAGCGCGACCGCGGGCTGCATGTGCAGGTCGGAGAGCAGGACCATCGTGCCGTCGCGGCGGCTGCGGTGCACCACGTCCTTCAGCGCGTGCATCGCCGTCGAGTCCAGCGTGAGCACGTGGCGCATGCGGATGATGAGCACCTTTGGCCTCTCCGACACGCGGGCGAGGGTGTCCTTGAACTTCTCGGCCGCGCCGAAGAAGAACGGGCCGTTGATCTCGTAGACCACGACGCCCTTCGGCAGCTCGCGCGCGTAGGCCATGTCGTCCGGGAGCTCCTCGTCGTCGTCCAGCTCCCGCGACAGCTCGCGCACGCTCGTCACCTCGGCCATGCGGCGGATGAAGAGGAACGCGGCGAGCACCATGCCGACCTCGATCGCCACCGTGAGGTCGACGAGGACCGTGAGCGTGAACGTGGTGAGCAGCACAACGACGTCGCTCTTGGGCGAGCGGAGCTCGGCCAGAAACGCCCGCCACTCGCTCATGTGGTAGGCGACCACGACGAGGATCGCGGCGAGCACGGGCATCGGGATGAGTGCCGCCCACCTCCCCGCCCCGAGCGTGATCACCAGCAGCGTGAGGGCGTGGATCATGCCGGCCACGGGCGTCCGGCCGCCGTTCTTGATGTTCGTCGCCGTCCGGGCAATCGCGCCGGTCGCGGGGATCCCGCCGAACAGCGGCGTCACGAGGTTCGCCACGCCCTGGGCGACCAGCTCCATGTTCGAGCGGTGGCGACCGCCGATCATGCCGTCGGCGACCACGGCCGACAGCAGCGATTCCACCGCCCCGAGCAGCGCGATCGTGAAGGCCGGGCCGATGAGCGAGGTCACCTGCTCCATCGACATGTGGGGGACCTGCGGCCGAGGAATCGAGCCGCTGATCGCCCCGAAGCGCGACCCGATGGTCTCGACCGGCAGGTGCATGAGCTGCACGACGACCGTGGCCGCGATGAGCGCGACGAAAGGACCGGGAATCTTCTGGCCGATGCGCGGGACGTGGGGCCAGAGGATGATTACGAGGAGCGACATGACGGCAACGGCGATCGCCGCCGGCGTCACCCCGGCGGCACTCCCGAAGGCCGCCAGCTTCTCCACGAAGTCGGCGGGCACGGTCCCCATCTTCAGCCCCAGGAAGTCCTTCACCTGGCTGGCGAGGATGATGACCGCGATCCCGCTGGTGAAGCCCGTGATGACGGGGTGCGGGATGAACTTGATCGCCGCGCCGAACTTCGCGACGCCGAAGATCACCAGCATCACGCCCGCCATGAGCGTCGCGACCGTGAGGCCGTCGATGCCGTACTTCTGGACGATTCCGTAGACGATGACGACGAATGCGCCCGTCGGCCCGCCGATCTGCACCCGCGAGCCGCCGAGGGCCGAGATGATGAAGCCGGCGACGATCGCGGTCCACAGTCCGCGGCCCGGCTCCACGCCGCTCGCGATGGCGAAGGCGATGGCGAGCGGCAGCGCGACGATGCCGACGATGACGCCAGCGGTGGCATCGCGCGTGAATTGCGCCCGATCGTAATCGGCGAGCGCGGTGACGACTTTCGGGATGAGGACCGAGCGGCGACCGGTGGCGGCCATGTCCGGATGGAGGGGGTACTTCATGAAACTCTAAACGCGGCGCGCGGCCCTGCCAATGACGCGACACCCGACAGACCCTTCGGGAAAACCCGAAGGTCATTCGGGTCGTGCGTAGTTTTCAGCCATGGAAATCGAGTTCGTCGGGGCAGCCCGCGAGGTCACCGGCTCCTGCCACATCGTCCGCGCGAATGGAAAGACGATCCTCCTCGACTGCGGCATGTTCCAGGGCCGTCGGTCCGAGTCGGAGGCGAAGAACCGGAAGCTTCCGGTTCCGGTCGCCGAGATCGACGCGGTGGTCCTGTCCCACGCCCACCTGGACCACGCCGGCCGCCTTCCGCTCCTCGCGCGCGCGGGCTACTCCGGCCCGATCCACATGACCAGCGCGACCGCCGACCTCACGGCGATCATGCTCGCCGACAGCGCGCGGATCCAGGAGAACGACTACGCGTTCCTGCTCAGGAAGAACCGCAACGCCGCGCCTCCTCTATATGAAGTGAAGGACGCCGCCCGGGTCGAGGAGCTCGTCCGGCGCCAGCCCTACGACCAGTGGTTCGACGTCGTTCCCGGGGTCCGCGTACGCTTCACCGAAGCCGGCCACATCCTCGGGTCGGCCGCGGTCGTCGTCGAAGCCACGGGGAACGGCGGAACGAAGACGCTCGTCTTCTCCGGCGACGTCGGCCGCTGGGGACTGCCCATCATCCGCGACCCGTCGCCTCCGACGGACGCCGCCGACGTGGTCATCCTCGAGTCCACGTACGGCAACCGCGATCACGAGAGCGTTGAGGGAGCCCAGGCGCACCTCGCGCGCGTCGTGCGCGAAACGGCGGCGAAGGGTGGCCGCGTCCTCATCCCGGCCTTCGCGGTCGGGCGGGCGCAGGAGCTCGTGTACGACCTGCACCGGATGCTCCGGGCCGGAGACATCCCGCGCGTGCCGATCGTGATCGACAGCCCCCTCGCGACGCTCGCGACCGCCGTCTTCGAGCACAACGCCGAGCTGTTCGACCGGACCGAGAGCTCCGTGCGCGACATCGAGAAGCTGTTCCGGTACGACATGCTGTCGTTCACCAACAACACCGAGGAGTCGAAGGCGCTCAACGACCGGCACGGGCCGCTGATCATCATCGCGGGGTCGGGCATGGCCGAAGGCGGGCGCATCGTTCACCACCTCGCGCATGGCGCCTCGAATCCGCGCAACACCATCCTCATCGTCGGGTTCCAGGCCGAGCACACGCTGGGACGGAGGATCGTGGAGCGCCGCCCGACCCTCAAGGTGTTCGGCGACGAGGTCGAGCTCCGCGCGAACGTCGAAGTGCTCAACGGATACAGCGCCCATGCCGACCGCACCGAGCTCGCCAACTGGCTGGCGGCGGTGCGAAAGACGTCCCCAGCGCTGAAGCACGTGTACCTGGTCCACGGCGAGATCGAGGCGCAGGACGCGTTCGCCGCGCAGCTCACGAAGGCCGGATACAAGGTCAGCGCGCCCGAGCCGCACGCGCGGGTCGTCGTCTAGCCGGCCGGCGATGCATTCTCTCGTCCGCCGCTACATCAAGACGGCCATCGGCTTCCTGATCGCCGGGCTGCTGCTCGGCCTGTGGATGATCGCGCGCCGCGAGCTGTGGAACCGCTACCCGACTCCCTACGAGATCAGCGCCCACACCCACGTCATCCTCGTCGGGTTCGTCATCACGATGATCCTCGGCGTCGCGCTCTGGCTGTTCCCCCGGCCGGACAAGTCCGACCAGCGATATCAGCCACGGCTGGCGGGACTGGCGTACTGGCTGCTCACGATCGGCACGGCGGTGCGCGCGGCCGCGGAGCTGATGCGAAAGCCGGACGGCCCGATGTGGCTGCGATGGACGATCGTCGTCGCCGGGGTGCTCCAGGTCGCCGCGCTCGGAGTCTTCTTCTACACGATGTGGCCGCGCATTCGCGCGGTGGGAAGCGCGATCAGGGAGTCGAAGGGCGAGCGGTTCTAGGCGAAAGCAGATCCCTCGCCTCGCGAGGGATGACAAGGTGCTCAGGCCGCGCAGCGGAAGCCGAGCGTCGGCAGCCGAGTGGTTTCGGTGAGTCCCGACCGGATCGCGCCGCGGAGGAACGCCGGGTAGTCGCGTGGGTCCGACGCTCCGATCGCCGCACCCGCGCAGCTCATGTCGTGCGCCTCGGACGTCGCGTGGTCGTGATGCATGCCTGCGTGATGCAGCGTGGCGAGGCGGTCGTTGGGATCGGCGACCCACTCCCAGACCAGGTCGTGCATGCCGCGCAGGCCGATCCGGTTGACCGCGGCGCGATCGACCGCCGGCGGCGTGGCGGAACGCAGCGCGTAGGCGGCGAGGATCGACGTCGCATCGGACTTCGACGCGGCGTACTCCCATTCGACGAGCGTCGGCAGCCGGCCGCCGCGGGCGCGGCAGAACGCGTCGGCCTCGGCCCAGGTGACTTCGGTCATCGGGCGGCGCGCATCGGCCCGCGGTACGGACTCCCCCGGACGGGCCCACGCGAGATACTCACCACGGGTGACCGGATCACGGTCGAGCCTGAACGCGGGGATCTCGACACCGGCACCCTTCGCGTACATCGGCCGGTAGCTGCCGGCCGGCACTTTCACCATCGGTCGCGCGGGAGCCGCCGCTCCCTCGCGGGACGCGGCGGCCAGGATGGCGGCGCTGAGCAGGGATCGCAGCGCCGTCTTCATCAGTGCTTCGCCATCCCCAGGCCCTTCACCTGCTTGTAGATCTCCGGCTGGTCCTCGCCGGTCACGTTGATCATGCCGAGGGCGCCCTTGTTGAAGGCCCGGAAGATCGAGTGGTCCACCATCACCAGCGTTCCGGGCTTCTCGGCGCGGAACTCCACCATCGCGGCGCCGCCGGCAGGGACCACCGTCGTCTGCACGTTCTTCTGCGAGATCGTGCTGCCACCCTCGCCGTAGACGTTGTCGAAGACTTCGCCGATGACGTGGAAGCTCGAGACGAGGTTCGGGCCCGCGTTGCCGACGAAGAGGCGGACGGTCTCGCCGGCCTTCACCGAGAGGGCGTTGTCGCCGGTCACCGCGCCGACGGATCCGTTGAAGACCACGTAGGTCGGCTTCTCCTCGATCCCCTTCTCCATGTCCAGCGTTCCCGGCTGGCCGTTCAGGCCGGCCTTTACATAGAACTCGCTCTGCATGACGTAGAACTCCCGGTCCACCTTCGGCAGGCCTTCCTTGGGCTCGACGAGGATGAGGCCGTACATGCCGTTCGAGATGTGCATCGGGACGGGCGAGACGGCGCAGTGGTAGACGTAGAGGCCGGGGTTCAGCGCGCGGAAGGACAGCACCGACTCGCCACCGGGGATCGTCAGCGTCGCGGCCGCGCCGCCGCCGGGACCGGTCACCGCATGGAGGTCGATGTTGTGGGGAACGGTGCTGTGCGCGTGGTTCTTCAGGCGCAGCTCGACCTGGTCGCCTTCACGGACGCGGATGAAGTTGCCCGGCACGGCGCCGCCGAACGTCCAGAACCGGTACTCGACGCCGTCGGCGAGCCGCATCGTCTTCTCGATGGTCTCGAGCTCCACGATGACCTTCGTCGCATAATTGCGCGTGATCGGCGCCGGCACCTGCGGGGCGCTCGTGACCACGGCGTGCTCCTCGCCCTTGAGCGGCGGCAGATCGCGGATCGGGATGCCGGCGGGATCGGCGCCGAAGCGCGCAGCGGTCGCGACGGCGACCGTGACGCCGAGGGCGGCGACGAGGGCGATCGATTTGGTCTTGCGGCTGAGAGCGTTCATCGGAGTATCGGCTGGTGGGTTATTTCGGATATTCGGATACACAAATCTCCGATTTCCCCGCCTTTCACTCCGTCGGTGGAGGGCTGAATCTCTGTGGTGAAAAGCCTGACAGCGACGTAGGCATAGATTGGCACCCATGTCCTTTCTCTACTATGCGAACGTCTCCATCCACGTCCTCGCCGCGATGGCCTGGCTTGGAGGAATGCTCTTTCTCGGGCTCGTCGGGGCGCCCGTCTTCCGATCCATCGAGCCGGCCGAGCTGCGCCAGCAGCTCTTTCGCGACCTGGGAATGCGCTTCCGCTCCGTCGGATGGGTGGCGATCGGCGTCCTCGTGGTGACCGGTCTCGCCAACCTCCAGTTCCGCGGATGGCTCGCGTGGGATGGAGCGTTGGGCTCCCGCGCATTCTGGCAGACAACCACGGGCCACGCGCTGGCTGTCAAACTCGTCACGGTGACGGCGATGATCGTCATCAGCGCGGTGCACGACTTCGTTCATGGCCCGGCGGCAAGCCGTCTCGTGGCGGGGTCACCGGAAGCGCTTCGCGCGCGACGGCGCGCGATGATGCTCGCGCGGGTCAACGCGCTCATCGGGGTCATCGTAGTAGTTGCGGCGGTGCGGCTCGCACGATCCTGATCGCAGCAGGATTCGCGCAGCGAGGAGCGCCGCCGGAATCTCCGCGGGCTTCCCCGGCCAGTCAGGAGTCCAATGCGCAGCATCCACGCACTCATCGCCCTCGCCGCCGTGACTTCCTCCGCCGCCGGCCAGCCGGACCGACTCAGGATCGATCCGCGGAGCAAGATCACGATCCTCGGCACGTCGAACGTGCACAAGTGGGACTGCTCGACCTCGGCCTTCACGGCCATCATCGACGCGCCGCACGCCCCTGGCGGCGACATCGGCAAGGAGGTCACGAAGATCGACGTGACGATCCCGGTGAAGTCGCTCGACTGCGGCGAGCGGAAGATGAACGAGAACCTCCGGAAGGCGATGCGCGTGGAGCAGCATCCCAACGTGGAGTTCTCGATGACGTCGTACGCGGCCGGGGCGAAGACCGCCGGCGCCTATGAAGCGACCATCGCGGGCCGGCTGACGATCAACGGCGTGACGAAGCCGGTGGAGCTCAAGGCGACCGTCACGCCGGACGGCAAGGGCGGCGTCCGCGCCGAAGGCAGCACGGAAATCAGGACCCCGGACCATGACGTGGCGCCGGTGAAGGCGCTGCTGGGCACCATTCGGACCGGGGAACGTGTCACGATCGTCGTGACCATCATCGCAACCCATCCATGATCCCCGCCAGATCCCGAACCCTCACCTCCCTCCTCCTCCTCGGCGCGCTCGCCGCAACGGCGCGCGCCCAGAACCGCAGTCCGGAAGACGCCAGTCGCGCCGCGTCCGATACCTCGGTGCGCATCGGCGTTCCGGCGATCCGCATCCAGCACCTGCGGCCCCGCGACCAGCGCGGGCTGAACGTCTTCGAGACCCCGAAGGACGACACGGTGAGCTTCCGCGGCTTCGCCGTGCAGTGGGGCGCCGCGTTCACGCAGGAGTTCCAGGCGTTCGATCACGAGAACACGGCCACGCCGGTGGTCGTCGGCGGCGTCAACCAGAATCAGCTCATCGGCATCGGGAAGGGCTTCAACAACGCGGGCGCCAACCTGTACGTCGACGCGCAGCTCGGCCGCGGCATCCGCGTCGCGCTCGCGTCATACCTCAGCGCCCGGCACCACCAGGAGACCTGGGTGAAGGACGGGTACTTCCTGATCGACGATTCGCCCATCGCGAACCCGGTCCTCGACCGGCTCATGCAGGACGTCACGCTGCGCATCGGTCACTTCGAGATCAACTACGGCGACATGCACTTCCGCCGCACCGACAACGGACAGGCGATGTACAATCCGCTGGTCGGCAACCTGATCCTCGACGCGTTCACCACGGAGATCGGCGCCGAGGCGTACTGGCGCCGGAATGGATTCATGGTGATGGGTGGCGCGACTGGCGGTGAGATTCGCGGCCAGGTGACCGTTCCGGATCGTCGCGCGCCGGCCTGGCTCGGCAAGCTGGGTTACGACAAACAGCTCAACGAGGACCTGCGGGTGCGCCTCACCGGATCGATGTACGCGGCCTACCGGAGCAACAGCAACACGCTGTACACGGGTGACCGGGCGGGCTCACCGTACTTCATGGTCCTGGAGAACACGGCGGCCACCGAGACGGCCGCGGCGTGGTCGGGCAACATCCGCCCGGGCTTCGCCAATGCAGTCCATGCCTACGTCGCGAACCCGTTCGTGAAGTTCCGCGGCCTCGAGCTGTTCGGAAACATCGAGACCGCCACCGGCAAGGCGACGACCGAGACGACGAAGCGCACGATGCGCCAGCTCGCGGTGGACGGGACCTACCGCTTCCTCGATGACCGGCTCTACGCGTCAGCGCGCTACAACACGCTCAACGGCCAGCTCCGCGGCATCGCGAACGACGTCACGGTCGATCGCGTGCAGGTCGGCGGCGGATGGTTCGTGATGCCGACCCTGCTGACGAAGCTCGAATACGTCACGCAGAGCTATCACGCCTTCCCGGCGAACGACATCCGCAACGGCGGGAAGTTCAGCGGCGTGATGATCACGGGGACGGTCGCCTTCTAGCTGATGACGGACATAGAGGCGTTGGTACGCGGATCACGCAGCTGATCCGCGTACCCACTCCTCCGGGCTCATCAACCCACCGGCGTGGGGTCGTGCTCGGTGTGCACGACGGTCAGGAGGAAGACGCAGCCTCCCCGGGATCGGGCAGCGTGCGGGACTCCCACGCCGAAAACCAGCACCTCCCCCGTCTGCATCGGGTACTCCTTCGAGAGCGCCGTGAACACCACGTCGCCCTGGAGCACGTGGATGGACACCGGCCCGTCGGCCCGATGCTCGGGGAGCACCCCATCCTTCGCCAGCGCCATCAGGGTGAGGCGCAGCGGCCCTTCCTTGACGAGCGTCCGGGCCGTGCGGCCGTGCGCATCGAGCAGCGCGGTATCCAGCGTCAGCTCGTCGCGCTTGAGATGGTGGAACAGGACGTCGCCCGCGATCGGTCGCTTCAGTGAAGACATCGTTGACTCGTTGGGGGTGATCAGGGCTCGACGATCAGGAATCCGATCGAGCCCTTCTGGCCATGGCCGAAGCCGTGATTGACGAACGGGAACTCTCCCGGCACATCGCAGACCAGCTCGAAGCACATGCCGCCCCCGGGGGGCACGTCCCAGGTCTGGACCCCGCGAATCGGTGATCCCGGGGGCGCCCCGAGGTATACCGTGTCGAACTGCTCGCCGACCACGTGGAAGTGGCACGGATGGGTCGGCCCGGCGTTCACGACCCAGAAGCGGACCCGGTCGCCGACCTTCACGCGGATCGGGTCCCTGATGTACTGGTTCGGGCGTCCGTTGAAGCACACGAAGTCCGGGAGCGTCGACAGCATCTTCTGGTAATCGAAGGACCGGACGCCGCCCGCCGCCGCCGCGAGATAGAACTCGGCCTGGACGATCACGAACTCCTTCGCCGGCGGCAGCGCCTCGCGCGGGGAGACGATGATCGCGCCGTGCATGCCGGAGCCGATGTGCATGAGCACCGGCGCGGTGCCGCAGTGGTACATGAACGCGCCGGCATACTTCGGCTTGAAGGTGAAGGTGACCGACTGTCCCTTCCCGACGGACCGGAACGCCACCTTCGGATCGACCTGCGCCGCGTGGAAGTCCATGGAGTGCGGGATGTCGACGTCGTTGGTCAGCGTGAACTCGACCGTATCCCCGACGCGGCAATGCACGATGGGCCCGGGCATCTGCCCCTCGAAGGTCCACGCGGCGACGACGGTGTGGTCGGAGATGCGGATGGGCACCTCCCGCGCATGCCAGTGCAGCTTCAGCGTACGCTCGTCGCCGAGCTTCGGGAGCTCGGGGGCATAGCGGGCGAACGCGGCCGACGACGCGCCCGCGGTGCTCGCCGCGGTGGCCGACGACGGAGCGTGCGCGGTCTTCATCGCCGTGTCGAGGCGGCTGTTGGCGTTCTGCGCCTGATCCTGCGTCGGCGAAGCCGGCCCGGCCGTGCTGTCGGTCGCCGCCGGGGCCCGCGTGTCGCAGGCCACCAGCGTCGTCCCGCCGATCACCATTCCCAGCGTGGTCAGGTCGCCAAGGAATCGCCGGCGACTGGACGATGGAGGCCCTTCGGGGACGTCGGAATTCACGCTCGCTCCTCTCTGGTCCAGAAGGAACTAAGCGCACCCTCGTATCCCCACCAAATGACAGGCTCGGCCGAGGCCTCGGGCCGGCGGCTACCCCGAGGCCTCGGGCCGACGGCTACCTCGAGGCCTCGGGCCGACGGCTACCTCGAGGCCTCGGGCCGACGGCTACATGGTCTTCAGGGACCGGGCGTCAGGACGCGGGCGCGGACCGTCCAGCGTCTTCCATATGAGATATCCGAAGACGTAGGCGCCGACCGCGGCAGCGGAGCCGCCCACGCCGAGCCAGACGCTCGACACCGGCCGGCCCTGCGCCCGCAGGACGAAGCCCGTCACCATCAGCGCGAGACCGACGTTGTTGAGCCACCAGTGCACGCCGGCCGCGCGCGGGCTTCGCAGCGGGCTGCCGGCGAAGCGCGGAATCACGTGGTACGCGACCCCGAAGATCATCATCGCCACGAATCCGAGCAGCAGCATGTGCAGGTGCGCGGTCCTGTAGATGGACCACGCCGGGTGCACGCCCATCGCGACGCCGAGCGTCACCCCGCCAGCCAGCCAGGCGACGCTCGCGCGAAGGAACGCCTTTACGAACCAGTCCATCACGCCCGCTCGAGCTCGGCGAGCAGGGCGATGAAATCGAACCGGTGCTTCTTCGCGACTTCGGCCAGCGGCAGGGCGCCGCCACAGCAGGCGTCGATGCCGAGGCGGTTGAACACCGCCAGCGTCTCCGGGTGCTCGGCGACGACCTGGTTGACGGTCATCTCGGCGGTGATGTCCCCGCTCTTCGTCGACTGGCTCACTTCTCGTCCTCGACTTCGAGATGGCCGATCATGCCCAGCAGTGCGTGCGGGTCGCACTGGAAGTAGTACTTGCCCGGCTGGAGCGTGACGAGCAGGTCGTACGTCTGGTCGGGGAGCTGGAGGAAATCGCTCACCGGCGGCAGGCCGGTCTTGCCGGGGTTGGAATCGGGCAGGAAGTGCACGTTGTGCACGCCGGCGACGAGCTTGAAGCGGATGAGGTCACCGCGGTGCACCTCGAACTTGCTGGGCTTGAAGTAGTTGCCCTTCTCATCGGTGATGAGCTCGACCTCGATGACCTTGCCGGTCGCCTTGACGTCGGGCGCGGGCTGGGTGGAGGGGGTGGGCGCCGGCGGCGTGGCGGTCGTGCCTTCCGGAGCCTTGGGCTCGCTCGAGCAGGCGCCGGCGATGACGACGGCGGCGGCGATGATGGTGAGGTGGGATAAGCGACGCATATGAGTCAGTCTCGGGTTCAGAAATCCTTGCGTTGAAACAGGCGAGCGCCGGCAACCGCCGGCACCGCGGTCCAGAGGACGAGGGCGCCCGCGGCGATCGCGAGGCCCAGCGCACCATCGAAGAACCGTTGGAAGACGGCGCCGGTGTAGCCGAGCAGCGCGGCGACGTCGAATTGGAAGAGGAGCAGCAGGCGGGCGAGGTCGATCGGGTTCGCGATCATGCCGATGAGCATCGGCCGCTCGATGGGATAGTCGGCGAACTGGGTCGCCAGCATCAGGGTCAGCGCGTCGTACACGACGGCCAGCAGCAGCCAGGCGCCAAGCGCGGTGGCGAGACCGCGAACGCGATCCTCGATGCGGTAGGTGATGACGGCCGCGAGACCGGTGAAGGCTCCGGTGAGCGCCACCGCGAGCACGATCAGGATCGACGCGAGGCGCAGGGATGCTCCCGACGCGCCATGGAGGATCATCGGCGCCGCGATCCCCGCGCCCACGGCGCCGGCGAGCGGCAGCGTGAGGCCCAGGAACAGCCCGGCGAAGAGATGCCGGCGACGCACCGGCTGCGCCAGAAGCAGCTCGACGAATTCCCGCGCCCCGTACAGGTACATGCTCCCGAAGACGATGCTGCCGAGCGGAACGACGAACAGCACGACGTTCACGAGGCTCAGGAGGGCCTTCTGCTCGGTGTCGCTGAAGCGCAGGAGCGACCAGGTCGCGATCGCGAAGAAGGCGGCGTAGGCGATGAGCCAGCGGCTCCGCACGAGGTCGCGGACGCCGAAGCGGGCGATGCGGCGGACGGTATTCATGCCGCCACCCCATTCTGTAGCACGTGGGCGATCGCCCGCTCGAGAGTGAACTGCCGGGTCACCCGCTTGAGGTCGTGCACCGGCCCCGAGAAGCGGATGCGCCCATCGCAGAGGAAGGCCACGTCGTCCGCAAGCTCGTCGATCTCGCTCATCACGTGCGAGGTCAGGACGATGGTCGTTCCCTTTTCGCGCTCGGCGCGCAGCTGGTCCTTGAGGATGCCCGCCGCCACCGGATCGAGGCCCGCCGTGGGCTCATCCAGGATCAGCACCGGGGGCGCGAACATGAAGGCGACCGCGGCGTTGATCTTCTGCCGCGTCCCGCCGGACAGCACCCGCAGCGGCTTGCCGAGGTGCGGGCGCAGCGCGAGGAGGTCGACGAGCTCGATCGTCGCCGGGGCGACGCCACGGAGGTCGACGATCATGTCGAGCAGATCCTGGCCCGTGATGTTGTCCGGAAAGCGGGCGATCTGCGGCATGTATCCGATGGAGGCGCGGTAGTCGCCGCGGTCGTCGATGTCCACGCCGCCGATGCTGATTGTCCCCGCGTCGGCCCGGGCCAGGCCCAGGATGGTCTTGATGAGCGTGGTCTTGCCGGCCGCGTTCGGGCCCACCACGGCAGTCACCCTGCCCCGCCCGATGGCGAGGTCGACGCCGTCGAGCACCTGTAGCGCCTTGTAGCGCTTGCGGAGGCCCCGGATTTCGATCATCTCGGCCTCCGCATGCGCGGCGTGGCATCGGCCAGCGTTTCGGGTGTCAGCGTCGGGAAGGCGCGCTCGGCGGCGTCGAGCACGGTGCTGATGGGGCTGCGGAGCAGCACGAGCGCGGGCTCGTTGTTCGCGACGATCATCGAGAAGAGGCGGACGGGGCGGTGCGGAACGTCGCCCGTGCCGTCACGGTCGAGGTCATAGCCGCGGTATTCGTCCCAGTAGTTGCCGGCGAAGCGGCCGCTCGACTGGCGGCTGTTGGTCGCGACGTCGAAGGTGTTCGAGGCGAAGACGTTGTCGGTGAAGGCCGCGTCCTGCGTGCTGGCGAGGATCCTCACCGCCCAGCCGTTGTTCTCGAACGCGTTGCGGCGGGCGACGAGGCGGGTCGCGCCGTCGGCGACGAGGCCCGTGGTATTCCCGGCGAATCGGTTCCCGTCGAGCGTCGCATCGTACACTTCCTTGAGCAGCAGGCCGTACGCGGACGCGCCCCAGCTCGACTCGAAGCGATTCTCCTTCATGAGCACGCGCTTCGTGTACATGACCGCCACGCCGGCGCCGTTCGCCCGGAAGGCGTTGCGCTCGTACCGGCAGTCGTCCGAGTACATGAAGTGGAGCCCGTACCGGATGTTGCGGGCGCTCTCGTTGCCGACCACGCGCGTGTCGTGCGCGAACTCCAGGTAGATCCCGTCGCGGTGGCCGTCGATGCGGTTGTCGGCCACGTCGATGTCGCGGGCCGTCCAGAGATGGATGCCGTTGCCGGAGCTGTCCTCCGTCGCGCGGCGCGCGGTGAGCACGTTGCGCTCGACGCGGCAGTGCGAGGTGCCGGCGAGGTAGATCCCGAAGAACGCGTTGTCGATCGTGTTGTCCTCGATGCGGCAGCTCCGCACCTCGCCCGCCCGGATCGCGGCGCGGTCCTCGACGTGGCTCGGCGCGACGTTGCGCAGCCGGAGGCCGCGGACCGTGACGTCATCCGCCTCGATGCGCAGGATGTGTGTCGCCTTTCCCCCGTCGAGGACCGCGCCGGGCTCACCGATCAGGGTGAGCGGGCGATCGATGACGATGGTCGGCTCCTGGTACGTGCCGCGGGAGACGACCACCCGGTCGCCGGCATGCGCCGCCCGAATCGCCGCCTGGACGGATTCCCCCGCCCTGACGACGATGGTCCGCTGCGGCACCGTCTGCCCGCACATGGCCAGGCCAAGTGCGAGCATGACGGTCGCCGCGACGGTGTCAGCGCGCGACGGCATACACGGCTCCCATCGGCGGCCGCAGCGCGCCGTCCGACTTCAATACGGCATCCGACTCCCGCACGAGCGAGCCGGGGTGATCGGCGTCGACGACCCAGCGGTCGCCGGCGCCCTGCTCCCGCGCGACGTACGCCCGCATGCATTCGATCGAGTCGAACGTGACCGTCCTGCCCGTCGCGGTGACGACCTGCGCGCCGAAGCGCTTGTCGGAGACGATCATGCGGCATTCGGCACACGAGTCGAGCCCGAATGCGATGGCGTGTCCCGGCGCCGCGCAGGCCATTGATGCGGCGAGCAGGGCTCCGGCGGCGGGGACCCTCGCCGCCCTGGCGCGATACGCGATCACCAGGGCGACGAGGCCGAGCAGGAAGGCGACGCCGGCGGCCGCCGCGCCGACGTGTGGAAGCGACGTCGCCTGGAAGTTCAGGAGCTGCTTGGTGCCGATCAGCGGCGGCTGATACGTCATGTCCGGCACCACGATCACGGCCTGCTCGGCATCCAGGTTGTGTCCGTAATCGTAGCCCCAGCGCCAGAAGTCGTACATGCCCGCCACGCCGGCCGCCGCGAGCGCGACGACCCACGTGACGAGCAGGCGGCGGCGCCCCACCAGCGCCACCAGGAGTCCACCGGCGATGAGCGCCGCGACGATCCATGGCATGAACTTCAGCTCGGGGATCGCGCTGGGAAGGATGGGGCGCATGCCGATGTAGTGATTCAGCGAATTGATGCTCTGGAGGTCGTTCTCCTTGATCCCGCTGATGGTGTTCAGCCTGATCAGGAGCCCGAGCCCCTCCGGATACTGGGGCGCGATCAGCCGAATGCTCCACAGCGGGGCCACGAACATCACCCCCAGCACCAGCGCGGCGACGGCGACCAGCAGACGGGGGACCCGGGACATGTTCCTCATTTCTGGCCGCCCTCCACCGCCTTCATGCGATCGAGCTGCGACTGCGCCTTCCTGCTGATCGTCGCGCTGAGGGCCACGGTGGCGTTGCGTGGCGACACGCGGACGTAGCCGGACATCTCCTGGTGGAGCGCCGAGCAGAAGTCGGTGCAGTAGAACGGATAGATGTTGGGGTTCTTCGCGACCCACCTGATCGTGCGGGTCTCGCCCGGCTGCATGATGAGCTCCGAGTTCTCGTTGCCCATGATCGCGAAGCCGTGCAGGATGTCCCAGTCCTGCTCGATGTTCGTGACGTGGAAGTAGACCGTGTCACCCTGCTGGACGCCCTCGATGTTGTCCGGGGCGAAGTGCGAGCGGATGGCGATCATCTTGACGTCCACCCGCTTGCCGTTCCGTTTGATGCCGGTCTCGGCTTCCGAGCGCGCGACCCACGGGTTGGCGTTGTCCTTCAGCGAGAAGAACTTGAGCTGCTTGTCCTTGATGAGGCTCGCCGGCAGCGCCTGGGCGTAGTGCGGCTCGCCGATCGTCGGGAAGTCGAGCAGCAGCTTCATCTTGTCGCCGGTGATGTCGTACAGCTGCGCCGACTGGGTGAGCTCGCCGCCGGTGGGCAGGTAGCGGTCCTTGGTGATCTTGTTCATCGCGACGACGTACTTGCCGAACGGGTTCTTCGAGTCGCCGCCGGGGATCATCAGGTGGCCGATGCTGTAGTACGTCGGCGCCCGGTCCACGACCTCCCAGGTCCCGAGCTTCCACTTCACGATCTCGGACGAGATGAACATCGAGGTGTACGCGTAGCCCTTGCCGTCGAACTCGGTGTG
>CAMLHT010000072.1 GCA_946479895.1 uncultured Gemmatimonadota bacterium
TCATAGTCGTATATGAGGACTCGATCTCGTGGGGCTACGGGGCCGAGATCGCGGCGCGCATCGCCGACGACTGCTTCGCGTGGCTCGACGCGCCGGTGAAGCGTGTGGGATCCACGGACACCTACGTGGGCTACGCGCCGAAGCTCGAGGATGCCATCCTGCCCCAGATCGACACGATCCGGTCGGCCATTCTCGATATCGCGAAGTTCTAGACGGCACGACTTAGAACGTAGAACGGAGACCGTAGTAACTACGGTCTCCGTTCTGCGTCCTACGTTCTACGTCCTACGTCCTACGTCCTACGTCCTACGGTCTACGCTCTACGCTCTACGTTCTACTCAGGGCTTCTTCGTGAACCCTTCCGGCAGCTTGAACGAAGCCGGATCGACGTCGGCAGCCTTGACGTCCAGCAGCTCGAGGGTCGAGACCGTCGTCAGGCTCATCGGCCCGCTGATCGACGAAGTGCTCACGACCTTGATCGGCGTCGCGGCCCCGAGCGACTTGCGGGCGGCCGTCACCTTGTCGGCGAGCTCCTTCATCGGCCCCTCGGCCATCTCCTTCGGCATCGAGGAGCCGTCGAATGGCGTCGTGACCGTGGCCGGCAGCTGGGCCATCCACATCTCGACGGTCGACATGGTGTTGAGCACCGTGCCCATGATCGCGATGGAGTAGGTCACGGTCATCCGCACCTTCTCGGTCGGAAATCCCTGCAGCGTTTCACCGGCGCCCAGCTTCTCGGTGGTGACGTTCACGTTGCTCAGCGACGCCTGGGCCAGCAGCTCGGGGGGCATCGCGTTGAGGCCGGGGAGGCCCTCGCTGTAGGTCTTGTTCGTGGGGCTGACCACCAGCGTCTTCCCGGAGTCGAGGGACAGCACGTAGTCGCCGACGACCATCGGGATCTGCCCCTGGACGGTGTCGATCTCCATCCGGCTCTGGGTGCCGAGCGACATGCCCCGGCCGACGATCAGCGTGGATGGCATCGGGCCCATGCCCGGCATGTCGGGCGCGGGGGCGGACAGGCGCACGCGGTACGTGACGCCTGGTGATGCCGGACGGGCGGCAATCGAGACGACGGCGGCCATGCCGACGGCAAACGCCATGAGGCCGCGTGTCGCTGCACGCGTACGAGTGACGGGATTCATTGCTGACTTGCTCCGGGAAGGGAAAAGTGGAGGGACCCGACTCCCGGCTCAGGCCGGCGGCGGGTTGCGCGGCATCGGCGCCGCGGGATTCATGGAGGTGTCACGGGGACTCCGGCGCAGCTTGTACTCCGCGCCGAGCTGAAAGACGCGCTCGTCGACGTCGGCCGGCTTCAGGTCGGTGATGTCGACGGTCTGGAAGTAATCCTCGCCGAGGCCGGGACCATAGACGTAGGTGGTGGTCGTGGCGGTCCGCACCGTCACCGCGTCGCCATATACCCGGTTGGCGGCGGCCAGGGTCCGGATGAACTCGCGGTACATGCCGTTCACCATCGGCGCCTCGGGCAGGCCCCGGACGCGTGACCCGAACGGGTTGATGATCCGCACGGGCAGCCGTGCCAGCCACTGGTCGATCACCACCTTCTGCGTCACATGCCGCGTGCCGACGGGATACACGACGTCGGCCGTGATGCGGAAATGCCTCGTGGAGTAGCCGTTGACGGTCTCGTCGAGGGAGACGGTATCGAGCACGACCTTGAGCGAGCGCGGGCTGCCCATGCCCGAGGTCAGGCGCTCGCTGATCCCCTCGAGCGGATTGACGAGCGGCGCGTTCATCCGCCGCACCGACAGGTCCGAGGGGCGGGCCCAGAAGGTGTTGAGCGAGTCGCGGATGATGAAGAAGTCGCCCTTCCGGATCGCCGACGGCATGTCGACCGTGTCGATGCTGACGCGTCCCATGCCGCCGGCGAACTCGCCATGGCCGGTGAGCGTGATGGCCCGCGGCGCGCGACCGGAGGTCGGCGTCTGCCGCAACACGACCTTGAGGTTGAAGGTCATTCCCGGAACGGGCTCCCGCGACGCCGGTCGTGCCAGCGGACTGAATCCGGCGACGGCTGCCACACCGGCCACCAGCATCAGGTGACGAAGAACCCTGCTCTGCCTGGACATCATGGGGGGCTCCCTGCGGGGATTACCTTGAACTCTGGCCGCGGGTCCGGCGTTGCGTAAGGGGCAACGCCCCCCGGGAGGCAAATAAATCGAGCGTTCGCCAGGAAATGATCGCCACCAGCATCTGGTTCTGGGTTGGATTCATCGCCTTCGTCCTGGCGATGCTCGCGCTGGACCTCGGCGTCTTCCAGCGAAAGGTCCACGAGGTGAAGCCGAAGGAAGCCGCGACGTGGACGGCTATCTGGGTCGCGCTCGCGTTCGCGTTCGCGGGCGGCCTCTGGTTCTTCAAGGGCCAGGAGCCCGCGCTGACCTTCCTGACGGGCTACGTCATCGAAGAGTCGCTCAGCATGGACAACATCTTTGTCATCGTGCTGATCTTCGACTACTTCCTGGTGCCGAAGGCCTACCAGCACCGCGTCCTGTTCTACGGGATCCTCGGGGCGCTGCTGATGCGGGGAATCTTCATCGCCCTCGGCACGGTCCTGCTGGCCAAGTTCCAGTGGATCATCTACGTCTTCGGCGGCATGCTGATCGTGACCGGCGTGCGCATGGCGTTCAAGCACGACGAGAGCTTCGACGCCGACCAGAACCCCGTGGTGAAGATCGTGCGGAAGTTCGTGCCCCTCACGTCGCAGTATCACGGGAAGCACTTCTTCACGGTCGAGAACGGGCGGCGGATGGCGACCCCGCTCCTGCTGGTGCTCGTGCTCGTCGAGTTCACGGACCTGATCTTCGCGATCGACTCGATCCCGGCGATCTTCGGCGTCACCCGCGACCCGTTCATCGTCTACACGTCGAACATCTTCGCCGTGATGGGGCTGCGCTCGCTGTACTTCCTGCTGGCGTCGGTGATCGAGAAGTTCCACCTGCTGAAGTACGGGCTCGCGATCATCCTCACGTTCGTCGGCGTCAAGATGATCGCCGAGGCGTGGGTGCACGTCCCGATCCTGGTGTCGCTCGGCGTGATCCTCGGCGTGCTGGTGATCTCGATCCTCGCGTCACTCAAGTGGCCGGCGGCGCCACAGCCGGCCGCCGAGACGGTCGAGACCACCGGGTCGATCTTCGGCGGGACGCCGGCCAAGCGGAAGAAGCGGTAGCGCGGCTACCGGCGTTCGACGGCGTCGCGGATGTCGAGGAGGATCTCGAAATACAGCTGCTCGCGCCGGTAGGCGAAGTCGAGCGTCGTCATCTGCGAATCGTCGCCGGACGCCTGGGCGCGGGTGAATGCCTCGCGATACATCTCGTCGAGGTTCGTCATGATGCGTTCACGGGAGCGGGCCATACGCGTGGTCTCGAGAAAATGTGGGGTCAGGCGGGGAGGCGCGTCGTCGGGTTCCAGCCGGCCCGCCGGCAATCGCGCGGGCGACGCCGGCGACGGCTCGGTGATGAGGCGGCGCGCCGCGTCGAAGAGCGACCTTCGAGAGGAGTTGTCCATTGAAACGGGACCGGGTCTTTGAGCGCGACGACTTCCGGTGCGTTTACTGCGGCAAACGCTTCGCCGCCGAGGAATTGAGCGTCGATCACGTCGAGCCGCGCGTGCGCGGAGGCGACCAATCGACCGGGAACCTAGTGACGGCCTGCAGGGGCTGCAACAATCTCAAGGGCCATCGGCGCGTGAGTGACTTTCTGCGCGAAGACGAGGTCGCGCGGGAGAACTTCCTCAGGTACGCCGTGCATCTCTGGCCGCGGATCCGGCGGACCCTGCAGGACGAGCTGGAGCGCGGCGCGAAGGAAGAGCGCGAGGCGGGAGACGCGTGAGCTAGCGGAGCCCCTTCTCCCGCAGCAGCTGGATGATCGCCCGGTCGTCCTCCGCCTGCGGCCGGAGCTGCGCCAGCACGTCGTCCTCCGTCTTCCCCTCGACGGTGACCAGCGCCGGCGGCGTGCCGCTTCCCTCGCGCGGCGTGCCGGCGCGGCGATCCACCTCGAGGACCGCGGTCACGGGGACGATGCCGTCCGCGCTCGTCCTCCGGATCCGGACCGCCGGACCGTGGGGAAGCACGCGCTTGTAGAGAAGGACTTCAGCCATTGGTCGAAAGTATACGATCGAAGCTCGGTACGGGGAAACCCGCGTCCCGCCGGCGGGTGACTGTCGTCACCGGTGGAACACCGCCTCCTCGACGACGCGGCCGTCACGCAGGTGCTCGACGACGATGCGCTCGAGAAGCTCGGGAGTCACTCCGCCGTACCAGATGCCGTCCGGGTACACGACCACGATCGGGCCTCCGCTGCAGACGCCCAGGCACGGCGTCTCGCCACGTTTCACCCGGTCCGGACCGAACAGCAGGCCTTCCCGCTGGAGCAGCCCCGGCAGCATGGCGTACAGCCCGCGTCCGGCCCGGTCGGGCGAGCAGAACCCGCCCGTGCAGACGAAGACGTGGCGCGAGTAGGGGTCCATGCGGGGCAACTGCCGACTGTTCACCGGCGATATCTTAGTCGGATCATGCCAGATCGCGTCACCATCGGCGGACTGAGCGCGCTCGTTTCGGCGCCGTCGACCGAGACCGGCCCACCGCTCCTCTTCGTGCACGGCTACTTCGGCCGGGCCATCGCCTTCGAGCGGATGATGGCGCGCCTCACGGCGATCGGGCATCGCTGCGTCGCGATCGACCTCCGCGGCCACGGCGACAGCATGCCCGCCCGCGATCTTGGCCGGGTCTCCATCCACGACTACGCGGACGACGTGGAGCGCGTCGCGCGCCAGCTGGGCGATCCGGTGATCGTCGGCCACTCGATGGGCGGACTGCTCGCGCAGCTTGCCGCGGTGCGGGGCGTCGCCCGGGGCATCGTCCTGCTCTCGCCGGCGCCGCCGCGCGGCATTCCCGTGCTGTCGGTCAAGCTCGCCCTGCATCAGTACAAGTACATGCCGGCGATCATGACGTCGCGCGTCGTCGTCCCCCGGCGCTCCGACCTGCGCGCGCTCGTCCTGAACCGCGTTCCGCCCGCCGAGCAGGAGGTGCTCCTCGACCTGCTGGTTCCGGACAGCGGGCGCGCGGCGCGCGAGATGTCGGTGTTCGGAGTGCCGGTGGACCCGGCGGAAGTCCGCGCGCCGGTGCTCGTCATCGCCGGTGACACGGACTACTTCATTCCGCTGTCGCGGTCGCAGCGTGTCGCGGCCCGCTACAAGGCGCCGATCCACGTCGCCCCCGGCCGCGGTCACATGCTGATCATCGAGCCCGGGTACGAGGAGCTCTGCGACTGGATCGGCACCTGGGTCCGGTCCACGTTCGGGGCCGAAGCCCGGGGCGCGGCCTGATGAGCATCGCCGACGGGTTCTTCGCCACGGACATCAGGGTGGGCACGGTGGTCGAGGCGCGGCCGTTTCCCGAAGCACGGAAGCCGGCCATCCAGCTCGCGATCGACTTCGGACCGGAGATCGGCATCAAGTGGACGAGCGCCCAGATCACGACGTACTACACCCCCGAGACGCTGGTCGGCCGGCAGGTCGTGGCGGCGATGAACCTCGGGACCAAGCGCATCGCCGGCTTCACGAGCGAGGTGCTCGTGCTGGGCGCGATGGAGACACCCACGCAGGTCATCCTGCTCACGCCGGACCGGCCCGCGCCGAACGGCTCACGAATCGCCTGACCCCGTCGACACATGGCTGAAGGACCAATCACGAAATGGAGCGCGCGCTGGCGCGAGGGGCACGTCTTCGAAGCGGGACCTGAAGGACGCGCCCACGTCATCGACGCCGATTCCAGGATCGCGCCCGGACCGGTCGAGACCCTCCTCGCCGCGATCATGACCTGCTCCGGCGTCGACGTGGTGGACATCCTGGCCAAGCGCCGGACGCCCGTCGAGCGGTTCGAGATCGAGATCGCCGCCCACCGACGGGCGGAGCATCCGCGACGCATCATGGCGATGGACCTCGACTTTCACATCGACGGCGCGGGCATCGAAGCCGAACATGCCGAGCGCGCCATCGAGCTGGCGTTCGAGAAGTACTGCACCGTCGCCGGATCGCTCGGGAGCGACATCGTCACGCACTCCCGGCTGATCCTCAACGGTCAGGCGATGGAGCGGCGCTCCCGGAAGATGTTCGACGCGGGCACCACCCCGAAATCGAGCGCGTAGCTGCGCAGGTGCTGCTGGAGCAGGCGCCGGCCGCGGAAGAGGCGCGACCTGACGGTCCCGATCGGAATCCCCAGCCGCTCCGCGGCGCCCTCGTAGGACTCGTCGTCGACGTCGACCGCGACCACCGCGGACCGGAAGGGCTCGGGTATGAGCGCCACGGCCCGGTTGATGGCGGGCCGGACGTCCACCGCCGACAGGTCGATGGGCGGCCCGTCGTCCCAGAGGCGCGGGGTGGCCTCGTCGGCGAGGATCGCGTCGAGCTCCGGCCCTTCGAGCGCAACCCACCGGTTCGACCGCTCCCGGCTCCGGAGGAAGACGTTCCGGCAGATCGTGAAGAGCCAGCGGCGGCAGTCGCTGTCGGGCGCGAAGGTCTGCCACGACCGGAGCGCGCGGAGGTAGGTGTCCTGCACGACATCCTCCGCGTCGGATTCATCGCGCGTCATCGAGAGGGCAAAGCGATGGACGTCGGGAACCCACCGGAGCGCTTCGGCTTCGAAGGCTTCGCGGGAGAAGGCGAGATTGGCTGAACGAGTAGATATCACGTTAGTGAATAGTTGACGCGTGAAGTATATAGGCGTTTGATCATTCCGATAGCGATCCCCGTCACCCTTTCCAACCCTCCCATCGGGCCGTCCGGTCAACTGCGACCGGCCATTGATCCGTCAGGGGCTTCCCTACCCGTCGAGATTGCGGGCCAATGAGCCTCGAGCATCCGGACCCCGGGGGAAGCCGCAAAACCAAGCTGGCGCTTGCGTTTGCGTCGGTTTACCTCGTCTGGGGATCGACCTATCTGGCCATCAGGTTCGCGGTCGAGACGATCCCTCCCTACCTCATGGGCGGGGGTCGGTTCGTGATCTCCGGCATCGTCCTCTACCTCTGGGCCAGGTGGCGCGGGGCCCCCGCCCCGAGCCGGCGCGAATGGCGTGACGCGGCCGTCGTTGGCACGCTCCTGCTGGCCGGCGGCAACGGTGCGGTCGGCTGGGCGGAGCAACGGGTGCCCTCGGGCATCACCGCCCTTCTCGTGGCTTCCGTGCCCATGTGGATGGTGCTGATCGACTGGGCGCGTCCGCACGGAAAGCGGCCCTCGAAGGTGGTCGGGGTCGGCCTGCTGATCGGGCTGGCCGGCGTAGGCGTGCTCGCGGCCCCGGGCTTTTCGGGGGCCGGCGGATCGGCCACCGCCTTCGGGGCGGTCGTCCTCATCCTCGGCTCGATCTCGTGGGCCGCGGGGTCGATCTACAGCCGTCAGGGCGCGCGGCCGGCGTCGGCGGAGATGTCCACCGCCATCCAGATGATCACCGGGAGCATCGCGTTGATGATCATCGGCGTCGCCGCCGGCGAGCTCGGTCGCTTCCATCCCGCGGCCGTCACCACACGATCGTTCCTCGGCTGGGCCTACCTGGTCACGTTCGGCTCGCTCGTCGGGTTCACGGCCTACTCCTACCTGCTCCGCGAGACGACGCCGGCGAAGGCCACGACGTACGCGTACGTGAATCCCGTCGTCGCCGTCCTGCTCGGCTGGACCTTCGCCGGCGAGCCGATCACCATGCGCACCGTGGTCGCCGCGGGCATCATCCTCGCGAGTGTCGCGATGATCTCGCTCGCCGGGTCCGGCGGGCGGGAGCTGACCGACACCTCGGCGGGTGACTGATGGCGACGAAGAAGCGAACGACCACCGGGCGATCCGGAAAGGCGGCCGGAGCGCGGAAGGGCGCGACCAAGAAGACCGGCGCCAGGAAGAGCGCGACAAAGAAGACCGCACCGGCAAGGAAGACCACGAAGCCGGCGGCGAAGAAGGCCGCGACCCGGAAGAAGTCGGCGTCGCGCGGCGCGGCCTCGAGCCGCGGTTCCGCGAAGACGCCCAACTCGCTCGGCCTCTACAACGCCAAGCGTGATTTCACGAAGACAGCCGAGCCGGCCGGCCGGGCGATGAAGACCGGCAGGGAGCTCCGGTTCGTGATCCAGAAACACGCCGCGAGCCACCTGCACTTCGACTTCCGCCTCGAGCTCGACGGAGTCATGAAGAGCTGGGCGGTACCGAAGGGGCCCAGCTACGATCCGACCGTCAAGCGGCTCGCGATGCAGGTGGAGGATCACCCCATCGAGTACAACAAGTTCGAGGGCACCATCCCGAAGGGCGAATACGGCGGCGGCACGGTGATGATCTGGGACCGGGGCACCTACGAGCCCGAGAACGGCGGCGGGATCGAGGCGCTGCGGGAGGGCTATCGCCGCGGCGACCTCAAGATCCGGATGCACGGTGAGCGCATGCAGGGCGGATGGGTCCTCGTGCGCACGCGCCGGGACGACCGGGGCAAGGCGCAGTGGCTGCTGATCAAGCATCGCGACGAGCTCGCGATGGAGGGGGCCGACATCGTCGCCGCCGTGCAGACCTCCGTCGTCACCGGGCGCACGATGGAGGAAATCGCGAAGGGCCGGCGCGTCTGGCACTCCAACCGCGCGCAGGGCTAGCGGACGCGGAGCTCCTGGAGGAAGCGGGAATCCTCGCTGTAGCGGGTGATGCCCAGCGTGCGCGCCAGGAGCTCCCCGACCACCGACGCCACGTGGTCGCGGTGCTCGTCCTCGGTCATGCCGTCGTTCGGCTCCGTGGCCGAGACGACGTAGTCGATGACCGCGCCCGGGGTGTCGAGCGTGTCGGTTTCTCCGTCGAGCTCCACGCCGAACTCCTCCTCGACCTCGGCGAAGAATTCATCCAGCGGCCTGCTCATGCGACGCGTCCCATGACACGGGAAATACGCGGCCGGGACAAGCGGGGCAAGTCGAGATTCACGCGTCCGGAGCCGCCGTCGGTATATTCCCATTCGGCACACATCCGTCATCGGAGCACGAATGGCAACAGGGCGTAAGCCGCCGCAACGGGCGACTCGAACGAAACGCGCCACTGGCGACGTGGCATCCGCGCCGCACGGATCCCGTCCCGAGCAGGTGTACGCCCGGCTGCGCGACCTCATCGTCCAGGGCCTGCTCTCCCCCGGGAGCCGCATCATCGAGACGGAGATCGCCACCCGGCTGGGCGTGAGCCGCACCCCTGTGCGCGAGGCGCTCCAGCGCCTCCAGCAGGAAGGGTTCGTCACCGGCACCCCCGGTGCGCAGCAGTCGCGGCTCACGGTGGCACCGCTCACTCGCGCCGACGTGCACGAGCTGCTCAACGTCGTCGGCGCGCTCGAGGGACTCGGCGCCTTCGAGGCGGCGACGCTCGACGACGCGCGCCGGCGTGCCCTCGCGGGCGAGCTCCGGGAGATCAACGCCGAATTCCACCGGGCAGGCCGCAGGACACCTCCCGAGCACAGCGCGCTCTACGACGCCGACGATCGCTTTCACCGGCGCATCGTCGAGGCGAGCGCCGGTCCCCGCCTCCTCGCCCTCCACGACTCGGTCAAGCCGCAGGCGGAGCGCTACATCCGCATGTACATCAGCATGCTGACGAGCAACATCGACGCGTCGGTGGCCGAGCACGAGGCGATCACGAAGGCCATCGAGGAGGGCCGTGCCGAGGGCGCGCAGGACGCGATCGCCCTCAACTGGCGTCATGCGGCCGATCGCCTGTCGAAGGTGATCGAAGTGGCGGGCGAGCGCGGGAGCTGGTAGCCACCGTCACCGGGACCGGGGGCCGGGTGCTCCTTCCCTGTGACCCACGTCGTTGACTCCCGAGGCTCCGGGCGCCAATCTACGACGCTGCAAGTATCGCTGCGACAACACGTTTCGCCGTTCAGCGACCCCGACCCGCCTGGTGTACATGCGCTACGCCCTCCGCTCAGCCGCCGCCATTCTTTCCGCGGCAGCACTCTCCAGCTGCACCGATCTCTTCCAGAGCACCAGTCCGTCCGGTGCCCGGGCGACCGTTGCGATCGCCCCGCGATTCTCGGAGGCGGCCACGCTGGCGTCGGCGACGCTCGCGCAGGCAGGGCTCGAGTTCGACCACGTCCGGATCGTCATCGCGAGAATCTCCCCGGTCGACGCGATCACCGAGAAGCTCAAGGACACGACGATCGCCTTCACGCCGTCGAGCGCGCAGATCAAGCTGGAGCTGGCCATCGCGGCCATTCCGTCGGAGTCGGTGCTCGGGACGATCGAGTTCCTCAGGGGCTCGACGGTGATGTTCAGCGGCTCGGCGACCATGAAGGCGATCGCGCTCACCCAGGCGTCCACCGCGACGCCGGTGGAGATTCTCGTGAGCTACACCGGGCCCGGGGCGTCCGCGACCACGGTGAAGATCCAGCCGCGGTCCGGCGCGTACAGCTCGACCGCGACGACGACGTTCACGGCCAAGGGGCTCACGGCGGCGAACGCCGAAGTGCCCGACACGCCGATCGTGTGGAGCGTCAGCGACGAAAGCATTGCCACCATCAGCTCGACCGGCGTCCTGACGCCGAAAGGCCAGCGGGGAACGGTCCTCGTCATCGCGGGTGCTCCGAACGCCAGGCCCGATACCATCAGCGCCACGCTCGCGCCGGCGGCCGTTTCGCTGCGCGTGGTCCAGGGCGCATCGCAGAGCGGCGCGCCCGGATCGACGCTCCCGCTGCCGGTGATCGTGGAAGCCATCGCCGCCGACGGCCTGCCCGGGATCGGCGCCGGAACGGCGGTGACGTTCTCCGCCGTCGCCGATGCGCAGATCACGCCGGCTTCGGCGACGCTCGACGCCTCCGGACGCGCCAAGGCGACGATGAAGCTCGGAGCCCGCGCCGGCACGACCTACATCTTCCGGGCGACGATGGGCACGGCCGTGATCGAGTGGGGCGGGATCGCCTCCGCCGGCACGCCGACTCACTTCGTCGCCCGCAACGGCACGAGCTTCACGTTCAAGGCCGGCGTCATGCCTGGAGCCGGCGACATTCCCACGTTGCGCGTCGCCGACTCGCTCGAGAACCCGGTGCCGGGAGTCAACGTCCGGCTGACGGCGAAGAAGAATGGAACGCAGATCGCGACCGGCGTGGTGCCCGCCGACTCGATCGGCCTCCTCGCGATCTACCGGACGCCGTTCACCGTCGCCGGGACCTACACGATCCTCGTGGAATCGGTGGACGTCACGCCGGCCATTCCCTCGCTCACCTACACGATCGTGATCGAGCCCGCCGCGGCGGCGAAGCTCGCGTTCACGCAGTTCCCCACGTCGGTCGTCTCGGGCCAGACGGTGAGTCCGGCGATCGTGGTGACCATCCAGGACCAGTACGGCAACACCGTGACGGCGCCTGCGGCAAACGTGAATCTCGAGAACGACCCGACCACCGGAGTCACGATGAGCGGGACGGGATCGGTGAGCCCGGTCAACGGTGTCGCGACCTTCTCCGGGATCACGTTCACCACGTCGACGGCGAGGGCGGATTACCGGATCAAGACCACCGGGGCGAACCTGCCGGCGTCCGCGAGCCCGGCGTTCGCCATCACGCTCCCGCCGCTCTGACGTCCTCGAGCAGCAGCAGGTAGCTCTCGTAGCGCGCGGCGGAGATCTCGCCGCGCGCGAGCGCGTCCCGCACCCCGCAGTCCGGCTCGCGCACGTGAATGCAGTCGCCGAAGCGGCATTCGTCGAGCCACGGGCGGAATTCGGGAAAGCAGTGGTCCAGGCGGTCCGACGGGATGGACCACAGCCCGACCTCGCGCAGCCCGGGCGTGTCGACGATGAAGCCGCCCTCGTCGCCCGGCAGCTCGAGCATGACGGCTCCGACCGTCGTATGCCGGCCCTTCTGCACCGACTCGCTGATCTCGCCGACGCGGAGGTTCGCGCCCGGGAAGATCGCGTTGAGCAGCGAGGACTTTCCCACGCCCGACGGACCGGTGAGCACCGAGATCCGACCGGCGAGCGCCTCGTGGAGCGGCTCGAGGCCAAGCTTCGACTTCACGCTGACGTAGTGCACGACGTACCCGGCCTGCTCGTAGGGGGCGAACATCGCCCGCACGGCGGCGAGGTCGGCGAGCTCGATCTTGTTGATGACGACGCGCGCCGACAGCTCGTTCGCCTCGGCGATCACCAGGAATCGGTCGAGCATGCGTGGGTGCGGCTCGGGCTTCACCGCGGCGAACATGACGATGACCTGGTCCACGTTCGCGGCAAGGACGCGCTCGCCGTGGGCGCCGCCGGGCGCGCGGCGCGTGAGCTTCGAGCGGCGCGGCAGGATCTCGACGATCGCCCAGGCGCCGTGATCCCCGGATTCGACGCGGACGGAGTCGCCCACGGCCAGCTTGAGCCCCGTGGGCTCCTCGCCGGCCTGGTCGCGCGACTTCTTCAGCCGCCCGCGCAGCGACGCATCCACCACGCGGCGATCGGGCAGGTGGACCTTCCAGACGCCGCCGGTACCGCTCAGCACGAGTCCGAGCAGGGCGTCGGTCACGAGTCGTCGCGCATCGCGTCGAACCAGCGGCGGGGAGGCTTCGCGCCGGCGGCGGCGGCAACGAGGCCATCGAGGACGATTCGCGTCTCGGCGAGCGAGAGCTGGCCGGCGCGGGCGCGCGCTTCGTCCTCGGTCGCGCCGCGGGCGACGTATCCGGATTCCAGGTGGCCTTCGGGCGACTGCGCCCCGATGCGCGCCCAGCGCACGAACAGGAAGAACGCTCCCCAGGGCGGGGACTCCTCCGGCTCGTGCTGCGTCAGGATCTCGACGCTGTACGAATAGCCGTCCGCGCCCTCGAACGCCGCCGGGCGGTCGTGCACGGCCATGTAGCCGCCAATGGTGTTCGCGTCCCCCTTCGAGTGATCGGCAGGGCGGAACTGACCGGCCATCAGCGCTTGCCGCGACCTGCCATCTCGGCCATCACGCTTCCGGTGATGAACGCGACGTTCGCCGGGCGCTCGGCCAGTCGGCGCATGAGGTATGGGTACCACTGCGTGCCGAACGGCACGTAGACGCGCATGCGATAGCCATCGCGGACGAGCTGCTCCTGCACGTCGCGGCGGATGCCGTAGAGCATCTGGAACTCGAACCGGCTCGGATCGATTCCATTCGCCTTCGCGAACGACCTGGTGGCGTCGATCATGCGCGGATCGTGCGTCGCGATGCCGGGATAGTTGCCGTTCTTCAGCAGCTCCTGCATGCACGTCACGTAGTTGCGGTCGACCTCCGCCTTGTCCTGATAGGCGACGGTCGCCGGCTCCTTGTACGCGCCCTTGCAGAGGCGGACCCGGCAATGCGCGTCGTTGGCGCGGAGCACGTCGTCCTTCGTCCGATAGAGATAGCTCTGGAGCACGATGCCGACGTTCGCCTTGAACGACGGATACAGGCGGTCGTAGAAGAGCCGGAGCGTGCGATCCGTGTAGGCGCTGGATTCCATGTCCAGGCGCACGAACGAGCTCACCTCGCGCGCCCGCGTCAGCACGTCCTGCATGATCGAGACGCAGAGGTCCTCGGAGATGTCGAGGCCCATCGCCGTCAGCTTGACCGACACGTTGGCGTCGAGCCGCTGGTCGGCGATGCGCGCCAGCATCTCGAGATAGGCATCGCGGGCGTCGCGCGCTTCCTTCTCGTTCGTCACGCTCTCGCCAAGCAGGTCGAGCGTCGCGCTGATGCCCTTCTCGTTAAGCGCCTTCGTCGCCGCGAGCGCCTCGGTCAGCGTTTCACCGGCGACGAAGCGGCTGGCGAATCGCTTGGCGAGCGGGTTGCCGCGGACGAACCGGAAGATCTGCGGCTGATTCGAGAGATAGAGCAGGGTCTGACGGAGCATGTTTCCTGGAAGACGATGAAGCACTTCTCCTCGCCGGCGCGCGGGGCGACAGCCGCGGAAATATACGGCATGTCATCCGCGCAAAGTCCGGCGGAGGGCTATCGCGCCGGGCTCGTGCGAATGGTGGCGGGCTTCGTGACGCGCAGGACGGGATACGCCGACTGCGCGGCGACGAGACCCTCGAGGAAGCCCCAGCTCAGCAGACCATCGTCGTTCTCCGGCTCCAGCAGATAGAACGCGAGCAGGCCGTGGGGCTGGCCGCCGCGAACGATGAAGCTGCCCGCCGCCAGCGTGCGCCGCGAGGCCTCGTCCCAGCGGCCGGGAGCGCTGCGCATGCGACGCGCCGACTCCGACTGACCCCGGTCGGCAACGGAGTCGATGAGGAACGCCTGCGCCGTGACCGCCACCGGCGCGCTGACCCGCTCGATACGGATCCCATGGAGATCGAGGATCGGGCGGAGAGCCGTCGCCGTCTTCGCATCGAACGCGTAGGCGAAGGGCAGCGTGCTGGTGAGGGTCGGGCGGAAGCTCACCATCATCGGCATCTTCACGAGCTTGACGATGCCCGTGCGCTCCCGGTTCCCGAGGCCCGCCTCGCGGCGGCTCGAGTCGACCAGGGGAGTGATCATCTCGACGCGCACGTCCTCGATGCGCGTGGTGTCCATCGCGGCGCGGATGGCGAGCGGCGGCGACGACGCCGGATCACGGCCCCATGCCGCCATCTGCGCATCGGCCATCGCCCCGAGCGCGATGACTTCCTTCCGATGCTCGGCGACGTACGACAGGGCCTCGGACACGAAATCGTACGTGGACGCCACCCGACGGGCGAACGGATCGTGCGAGAAGGCCTCGCTGAGAATCGAGAGGCGACCGCGCAGACCGTAGTAGTTGCTCCCGTAGCGCGCGTAGGGCTCGTAGGTCGAGAACACCCAGCCGCTGGACGGAATCGAGTCGGCGATCATCATCTCCAGCGAGACGTTGCCGCCGCCGGCACGCCCGGCCGCGGGCGCGGCCGGCTGGCTGATGCGGTTGGTCCGGTTGAACGTCGCCGTGTCGCAGGCGCGCATCGCCGGGGCATCGGGCTGAGGCTGCGCGCCGCGTCCGCGACCGCCGCCGAATCCGCCACCGCCGAGGGCTCCGCCGGGCGCGCCGCCGCCCGCCGGACGCGTCCGGCTGAAGTCCCCATAGTCGTTCACCTCGAAGCCATGGCGATCGCGCATGCGCTGGCGGATCACCGGCAGCATGGTGTCGGCGGCGTAGGCACGAGTCGTCACCGCGGTCGGTGTGAGCGTCGGCGAGTAGGTGAGCGCGTAGCCGTGAATGGACCCGTCGGTGGTGTGGAGGTCCATGAAGAGGTCGGGGCTCCAGCGGTTCAGCATGCGCAGCGACGCCCTGGTCTCCGGAGCATCGGCGCTGACGTAATCGCGATTCAGGTTCCAGCCGCACGACGTCGTGCGGGTGCCGACGAGCTCGGGGCCGTTCTGTGCGCCGCGATTCCGCGACTGGATGTCGAAGTGCTCGTTGCC
>CAMLHT010000073.1 GCA_946479895.1 uncultured Gemmatimonadota bacterium
CGCCGCCATCCGCCCACTGCGGACCCACTACCCCCCTGACGCGCGGGGGGGGCGGACTATAAACATTTGTATTGACCTACCCGGTCTGGCGCCCTATCGTTTTCCGGCGTATGTGATCTGCGTCACGCGCGACTTCCCTCTCCCCTCGACTCCCCGAACGATGAACAGAGCTCCCACCCGGATCGGCTCCCTCCTGCTCGCCGCCCTCGCGCTCGGGGCGTGCACCGAGCAGGCGACCTCGCCCGCGCCCATGGCTCCGCGCCAGGCATCGCGGCTCAATGTCGACGCCACGACGCCGTCGCTCGACGGCGTGACCTCTTCTGTCCTCGACGGCGTGGTGGTCTACGACCGCATGACCGCCGTCGGCGCGGGAGTGATCAATCCGGGCGATTACGTCTGCCCGGCCACGACGGACGTCAGCGACTGGATCAACGGCAAGCTGGCGGCCACGTTGAGCGTGGAGCCGAGTCGCTTCTTCCAGGCTTACGACCTGGCCGCGGGGGACGTGCCGTTCTACGAAGCGCTCTTCTTCCAGGTCCCCTCGACGTCCCAGTACTTCGGCTACGCAGGTGAGCACACGAAGGCGATCGAGAAGACCGAGCGGCAGTTGAAGAATTTCTGGGACATCCCGTCGAACATCGACATCGTCCCCATGCATGGCAGCACGCTGCTCGACGTGAATCGCGTCGCGGCGACTTACGAGTTCGCGTACGGGATTCCGACCCCGGTCGCGCAGTTCCTCGCCGACACCCTGCGGCGCACGCTGGCGAACTCGCAGACGATGCGCGACGGCAACCATCCATTCTTCACCTTCAACGCCGTGTCGGTCGGTGCCGTTCCGGGGCTCGTCGGCAACAAGATCGTCGTCGGTGACGGCATCATGGCGGCATTCGACGATCTCGGCTACGGCGACGTGGCGCCGCAGGCGATCCTCGCGCACGAGTTCGCGCACCAGGTGCAGTTCAACAAGCACTTCGGCATCGCCGGCACCCCCGCCGAGCGCACGCGGTTCGCCGAGCTGAACGCCGACGCGATGTCCGCCTTCTTCCTCACACACAAGCGCGGTGCGACGCTGAACGAGAAGCGCGTCGAGGAGTTCCTCCGCGTGTTCTACGACATCGGCGATTGCCAGTTCGCCAGCTCCGGCCACCACGGCACCCCCAACCAGCGCATGGCGGCGGCGCAGTTCGGCTTCCAGCTCGCGCACGACGCGCAGAAGCAGGGGCACCTGGTCACCGCCGCCGAGTTCCAGGCGCAGTTCCTGGCCGTCTATCCGACGCTCGTCGCGCCGGACGCGAACTGAGCGCAGGCACGACCGTGATGCACGAAGGGCGCGGACCGCACCGGTCCGCGCCCTTCGTGCATCCGGCGTCACGCCACCGCCATTACGGATGCGTGACCGTCAGCCCCGTGACGATCGCGTCCGTGTTGTGCGCGAACCGCACGCCATAGACGCCGTCCGTGGACTTCAGCTTCCCAGTCGTCACCAGCGCCGACCTGGGATAGCTCGCCACCACCGTGCCGTTGATCGCGCACTGCACCGAGTCGGGCTTCACCGACACGGCGATCTCCTGCGTCACCGGCTGGTTCTTTCCCGCCGCCTTGTGCACCGCGGCGTTCGCCTCGCCACGGCCGCCGTTCATCTGGAACGACTTCGGCCCGAAGCCGCGCACGATGAAGTTGCCGTTGCCGTACGCCGCGCAGTACAGGTAGCTCTGCTGGTCGGTGCCGAGGTCGTTGCCGGCGATCATGATGCCGTACGGGTGCGGATGATCGTTCAGGTCCATGTACTTCGGCTCGGTGAACGTCGCCTTCACCGTGTAGTTGCCACTCGCCTTGTTGGCTGGATTCCAGTAGGTCACCGCCGGACCCGTCGTCACGTGGAACCCCTTCCCTTCCGCGACGAACTTTGCGTCGTCGATGCTGTTCTTCGCGCCGCCGCGCCCCGCGTCGGCCTGGCCGGTCCAGCCGGCCACGTGCACGCCGCCGCCTTCGGCCTTGCGCACGGTTTCCTGCCCCTGGCTGCAGGCCACGCCCGGTGCGGCGATGAGCAGCAGCGCGACGAGCGAGTACGACGAATGACGAGTGAACGCTGACATCTCGAAACCTCTCGTGAAGCGGGTTGAGTGAACCTTACGGCTGCGCGCCCGCCACTGGCAAGCGTGCGTCCACCGAGCGGCCGTTCGCCGGATCAGGTCGCGGCCGCACGACGAAGAAGAGCAGCACCGCCACCAGCGCGCCGAGCGTGTCCATGAGCATGTCCTTCTGCGCATCCCACACGTCCCCCTGGCTGCCGAGAAAGTTCGCGCCCGCCTGCGCATTTCCGCCGTACGCGGCGTACCACCACTCGATGAGCTCGTAGGACATCGCCACGAAGGCGATGGCGAACACGGCGAACAGGGCGGCGAGGGGGCGACTCATGGCTCGGCGGGAGACCAGGTACTCGAGGATCCCGAACGCGAAGAAGCCGACGGAAAAGTGTCCTACCCGGTCGAACATGTTCCGTTCGAACCCGAAGGCTCGGCTGAACCAGCCGAAGGGGACGCGCTCGAAGGTGTAGTGGCCACCCACGGTGTGCCAATACGGAAGCACCGCCATCAGCACGTAGGCGAGCGGCGAGAAACGCACGCCGCGCGCGTACAGCACGACCAGCGCCGTGACGACGACGACGATGGGAATGTTCTCCGCCCACCACGTCGCGCGGTCGTAGGGACCGATGGCGCCCCAGGTGAAGATGGCCAGGTAGCCAGCGAGGAGTACGGCGGGCACCACGCGCGCCGATCGAGACTCGGGTGCGGTGCCGGTCATCAGAAGCGTCCGCGGAAGAGGAAGAGCACGAGCAGCGCGGCGACGATGACGACGACCAGCATCATGAGCGACGACTGCACACCAGCGCCACCCGCGCGCCGCGACCGCCAGACGCCAGCCACGGCGCCGATCACGGCAAGGAAGACCAGGACTCCGATGACCACGGGAATCGACATGAGAGCCTCGCGAGACCGTCAGGATTCGAGTTCGGCGGGGCTGCCAACGTAACGCCCCGCGCAGCTGCCAGCCATGCTTACCCGTCGGCTGGCAGCCACCCTGGCAGCGCCTGCATGAGTGCGCGACGCAGCGGTCACGGACGACTCCGTTCGCCTACCGGAGCTCCGCCAGCTCCACGAGCAGGGGAAAGTGATCCGACGCCACACGGGCGATCTCCGGCGACCTCCGCACTTCGCACGTCCTCACCTGCGACGCGTACGCGGACGGCACGAACACGTAGTCCAGCCGTACGTGCGGATGCCACACCGGGAAGGTGTAACCCGGATCCAGCTCCGCGTCCGGGTGGACGCAGCGCCACGCGTCCACATAGCCGTCGGTGCCCATCATCTCGATCGTGCTGCGCGCGATGTCGCGCCCGCTCAGCCAGACCATCCCGCGGATCCACGCCGGCATCGGTGACGGGTCGAACTTCTCGCCCGGTGCGAGCGCATTGAAGTCGCCGGCCAGCAGGTGGAAGGCGAACGCATTCTCCTCACGGAGCAGCTGCTCGCGGATTCCTTCCAGCAGTCCGCGCAGCTCCCGGGCTCGCTGCTGCTCGCTCCACCGCGAGAACCACGCGCGCAGGTGAAGCACGAACACCCTCGGCAGTCCCTCTTCCAGCGACACCTCGAGCAGGGCGTGGCGCGTGCGCGGCGGGTGCCGCCAGGCCACGTCGCGCACGTCGACGCGACTCAGGAAGCCGGTGGAATGGCCGGGTCGCGACCCGTGCCGTGGATAGCCGGCCAGCGTGGCGATGCGCTTCACCGTCTCAGGGTCGCGCGCCTCCTGCAGCGCCACGAAGTCGGCGTCCGCCTCGCGGATCACCTCGGCGATCTGCGCGGCGCGGCTGATGCCCCCTTCACGGATGTTGTACGTGAGGAACCGCACTCACTCGTCGGCGGATTCGTCCGCCTCCTCGCTGTCGGGCTTCTTCAGCAGCACCAGGTACGGCTGGTCCATCACCACATCGCGCACGTACTGCACGAACGACGTGGTGGCCTGGATGTTCACCGGACGGCCGACCATGGCGCAGAGCTGCTTGCGCAGGTTCGCGAGCGCCGGTGCGGCGAACGGATGCGCATCGCCGAAGGGCACGGAGTGGATCTCGGGGATGTGGAACTCGCGGAACAGCGTCACCATCCCGCCGCCGACGAAGGTGACGTCGAGGTCGCTCGTGCCGGGGCCGTCGGCGTCGAACGGCTCGCTGGACATCCACTTGTGGCCGGTCACCGCGCTGCCGCGCAGGATCACCTCCACGCCGGCGGGAGTTTCCTCGTCGATCACGCGCACGAACTCCTCCAGCCGGCGCGGCTCGCCCCCGAAGGCGAGGCAGATCACGCGCTCGCGAATGGTGTCCTGGCTCTCCTCAGCAGTGTCTGGCTTCATGGCGTCGCGGCATCGCGAGGAACGTGCCCGGGTACCACGCACGCATGCCGGGAGAGCCGCGCGTCACCGCTCGTCCTTCCTCGTGGCCAGGTAGATCGTGTGCATCGGGCCTGCGGTGTCATGCGCCCGCACCCGCAGCGTCTCCACAGCCAGCCGGCGGTGCTGCAGCAGCCTCAGGAAGCGCGGATCGTCGCCCACCGACCAGTAGGCGATCCTTCCACGCGGGCGCAGCGCCGCTACCGTCGTTGCCACGCCGCGCCCGGCGTAGAGCCGCTCGCTCTCCGACATCAACATCCCCGCCGGCCCGTTGTCGGTGTCGAGCATGATCGCATCGAACGCGGCAGGGTGCTCGCGCAGCACGTCGATCACGTCCTGCTGTACCACCCGCACCCGCGGGTCGCGCATGGCCTCGGCGGAGAGATCGTACGCGGGATCGGCGTTCCACTCGATCACCTCCGGCACCAGCTCGGCCACCACGACCTCCGCGTCGTCACACAGCACCTCGAGCGCAGCCCGTAGCGTGAAGCCGAGTCCGAGGCCGCCGATCAGCACCCGCGCGCCGGACATGTCGCCAAGGTGCTCGCACGCCACCTCGGCCAGGCGGCGCTCGGACAGGTGACGACGTGTGGACATCAGCTCCACGCCGTCGGCGCGAATCAGGTACGCGCCATCGTGCCGGTACAGCACGAGCTCGGTGCCGTTCGGGGTGCGCGCGGCACCGAGCCGCTCGAGTCGCTTCATGCGTCAGTGGTGCCCCGCCGCGCGATGATCCGCCCGCTGGAAGGCGAGGAACTCGTGCACCGCCGCCAGCGCCTCGGGATCGTGCGTCGTGATCCGGACCTCGGCGCCGCGCGGCCGGTCGACTGCCTCATAGTGCAGCGTCGCCGCGCGTGCGGCCATCACCTTCGTGCCAGGCACCTGCTGCGCGTGCACGAGGCCAGGCGCGGAGAAGTCGCCGCGCGCGAACGCGCCGGCGATCTCGTGCATGTGGGCGCGGATGGTCCGGATCTCCGCGGTGTCTCCCTCGCTCGGCCGCTCGAGGATGATCCGGCCGCCGTCGGGGAGCGTCTCGAATACATGCTGCGACGTGTACTGGTTCACCCCCATCACCCCTTCCCCGCGCGACTGCACGCCGGCGAAGGCGGAGTCGTTCGTCGCGCCATGCGCGGCGTGCATCGCGGCGGCGGTGTCGGCGCGCGGCTCGGAGCTCCTGGCGCATGACGCGGCAGCGGCGAGCAAGGCGAGGGCGATGACGGAGCGCTTCACGGTAGACAGGGGTGCGACGTCGTTCAGAGCCAGGTCCCGAACCGGTGAATGTACCATCGCTTCACCACCTGTGTCAGCACCACGTACCCTGCCATCACGGCCACGAGCCACGCGAAGAAGCTTGCCGGCAGCGGCACGAATCCCAGCGTCCCGCTGTACGGCAGGAATGGGATCAGCATCGCCACCGTTACTACTGTCGCAGTGAGCAGGTTCACCGGCCAGGTCGCGCGACTCTCGATGAACGGGCGCTTGGCCGTGCGGATCATGTGGATGATGAGCGTCTGCGTGAGCAGTGATTCCACGAACCAGCCGGACTGGAAGAGCGACTGCTGCGCTGGTGTGCTGGCACCGAAGACGTACCAGAGCAGCAGGAAGGTCAGGATGTCGAACACCGAGCTCACCGGCCCGACGACCAGCATGAACCGTCCGATGTCGTCCGCCCGCCACTGCCGAGGCGCCCGGAGATACTCGGCGTCCATGTCGTCCCACGGGATCGACGTCTGCGAGGCATCGTACAGCAGGTTGTTGGCAAGGATCTGCACCGGCAGCATCGGCAGGAATGGAAGCCACGCGCTGGCCACCAGCACGCTGAGCATGTTCCCGAAGTTCGAGCTGGCGGCCATCTTGAGATACTTGATCGTGTTGCCGAAGGTGCGCCGTCCTTGCATCACCCCGTCGTCGAGCACCAGCAGGCTCTTCTCGAGCAGGATGATGTCCGCCGATTCGCGCGCGATATCCACCGCGGTGTCCACCGAGACGCCGACATCCGCCTCGCGCAGCGCCGGCGCGTCGTTGATCCCGTCACCCAGGAATCCCACCGTGTGGCCGCCGGTGCGCAGCGCGCGTACGATGCGCACCTTGTCGTCCGGCGCGAGCCGGGCGAAGGTGGTGTGCTTCTCCACCACCTCGCGCAGTGCGGTGTCGTCCATCCCCTGCAGCTCCGGGCCCACGACCACGCGCTCCACGTCCATGCCCACGTCGTGGCACACCTTGCGGGCGACGAGGTCGCTATCGCCGGTGAGGATCTTCACCGCCACGCGATGCTCGGCGAGCGCGCGCAGCGCCGGCGCGGCGGTTTCCTTGGGCGGGTCGAGGAAGCCGATGAACCCCGCCAGCACCAGGTCGGTCTCGTCGGCAACGGTGTAGGTGCCGTGCGTGGCGGGAAACTCGCGGTACGCCACCGCTACCACGCGGAATCCCTGCTCATTGAGCTCCGCCACCAGCTCACGCGCATCGTCGCGACGCTCGGCTTCCAGCGTCACGATGGGCGGAGTGCCCGCCGGTGACGTCTCCTCGCCACGCTCGTAGCGGCACGCCGCCATCACCTCCTCGGTGGCCCCCTTGCAGATGAGCTGGTGGCCCCGGTGCTCGTGGTCCACCACCACCGACATCCTCCGCCGCGCGAAGTCGAACGGGATCTCGTCCACCTTGCCGTACGCCTGGTCCACGGCCAGCTCGCGCTGCAGCTCGCCGTGCTCGAGCACGGCGACGTCGAGCAGGTTGCGCAGGCCGGTCTGGTAGAAGCTGTTGAGGTACGCCAGCGCGAGGACGAAGTCGTCCTCCTCCCCCACCACGTTCACGTGATGGATGAGGACCACCCTGTCCTGGGTGAGCGTCCCCGTCTTGTCGGTGCACAGCACGTCCATGGCGCCGAAGTTCTGGATCGCGTCCAGCCGCTTCACGATGGCCTTGCGCCGCGCCATCGTCACCGCGCCCTTGGCGAGGTTGGTCGTGACGATCATCGGCAGCATCTCGGGAGTGAGGCCAACCGCCACGGCGAGCGCGAACAGGCCGGCTTCCATCCAGTCGCCCTTCGTGAGGCCATTGATGACGAAGACGATGGGCACCATCGCGGCGATGTAGCGGATGAACAACCAGCTCACGTGTCGCACCCCGACGTCGAACGCCGTCTCCACACGCCGCCCCACGAGCTCGTGCGCCATCCGGCCGAAGCTCGTGCTCACGCCGGTGGCGATCACCACCGCCGTCGCCGACCCGCTGACGACGCTCGTGCCCATGAAGCAGATCGTCGGCAGGTCGGTGAGCGGCGGTGGCGAGGACGGCTTCCCGGCACTCGCCATCTTCTCCACCGGCACCGATTCGCCGGTCAGCGCCGCCTGCGCCACGAACAGGTCGCGCGCCGCGAGGAGCCGCACGTCCGCGGGAATCATGTCGCCGGCGGAGAGGTAGACGATGTCGCCTGGCACGAGCTCGTCGATCGGCACCTCCCGCCGCTGCATCACCGGCGTGCCCTCCCTCCCTGCTTCGTCGCCCTCGCGCTCCACCGCGGCGTTGGTCCGTACGAGGGCGCGAAGGGCCGTCGCCGCGCGAGTGGAGCGGAACTCCTGGACGAAACGCAGCACGGTGCCGAACAGGACCATCACGCCGATGATGATCGCCGCGCCCGTACCGCCGGTGAGCTGCGACACGACAGCGAGCGTCGCGAGGAGGATGTTGAACGGGCTGGCGAAGGCGCGCGCCGCCTGCACCGGCCACGCCGGCGGCTTCTCGTGCGCTACCTGGTTGCGCCCATACGTCACCCGGCGCGACTCCACCTCGGCGTCGGTGAGTCCCTCGCGGCGCGTGGACAGTGCGGAGAGGACGACATCCGCATCCAGGTACGCGAGGTCGGCCGGCGCGGTGGACATCGCTCAGGCGCCGGTTCCCGCGCTGCCGTGCGAAGACAGCGCTGCGAACCAGGCGGCGTACGGCGTGTTGTGCACCAGATGCCGGTTGTAATCCGGCGCACCGTCCGTCCACCACACCGGCCCCCGCTCGCCGAGCGCGCGCTTGGCTTCGTCTACCGCACGTCGGGCCTGTGCGAGCGACGGTGCGTCGTCCTCGCGGCGCGCCGTGGCGACCGCTCGCCGCGCCGACATCAGCCGCGTCACGAGCGTCTGGCGCTCATCATCGGAAAGTGCCGGGTTCGCGCACCGCCAGAGGCGCCCGCGCACCACGAAGTAGCGGCCATCCGGCGTGACGGGGTAGCGCACCGATTCTCTCGACGGCGGTGCGACTAGCGCGGGCGAGCGAGCGCCGCGCTCGAGGCGTCCGACATGACCGCCTGCTCCCTGAATCCGAGGAACGTGAGATGAATGCCGAGCGAGAACTCCCACAGCGCGATCGGCAGTGTCGCGACCGCCACAACCGGGCTCAGCGGCTCGACGGCTCCGATGAACACTGCGATCCACGACACGACGAGCAGCGTTGCACCAAGGAAGGCCAGGACGGGAAGCCACCGCGGCACGAGGCGCGCCTGATACAACAGGGATCCGAGCAGCACCCCGTTCACGGCGGGGATGAAGCTCTGGGCGAAGAAAAAGGTCCAGCGATACTGCGCAGCCAGCCCCTGCGCAGTGGCCAGCGCGGCGGCGCCAGCCCCGCCCTGCCGCAGCGTGACGATGGACATGAGGCTCACGATGCCGACGTAGATGGTCGCCGCCTCGAGCGTCCGTGAGGCGACGAAGCCTACCGCGCGTGCCTCACCCTGCCGCCGCACCACGGGATAGAGAGCGACTGCGGTCCCGATGCCGGCGAGCGCAACAATCATCTCCAATACGACGCCGAGCCGCACGGGGCCGTCCGGCCCCGGGCCCGTCACGAACGCCGGCCCCCGCACGTCGCGGTACAGCGCGAGCGTCGGAATCGAGACGAAGGTGAGCAGGTAGAAGATGCCGGCGGACAGCGAATACTTCCGTAGCGAGTGCATGCTCGCCTTCCATGCGCACGGCGTGCGCGGTGAGGTCAGCTATCCCTGATCCCTTCGCTCCGACTGACCGGCTCCCACAGCTCCAGCTTGATCCCGTAGCTAGAGCCGAGGGAAGCTGCCCAGTTGCCGAAACAGGCCGAAGAAATCCGAATTCACCCAGCTGGCAACCAGGCGACCATCCGCCGCATGGAAGACATCGGCGCCGGCGATCGTGGCGCTTCGATGCGTCGGTTCGATTCCGAAGAACGGACCCTCGTGCGTTCCAGTAGCCGTCCACCGGACAGCTGCACGGTTGTCCTGTGCGATCGGTTCGAGCGCGCTATAGCGCAGGTCCGGAAACGCCGCATGGAACATCCCCACCATCGACAAGACGCCATCGACACCATGAACGTCCGGGAATGCCGGATGGTGAGCAGTGAAATTCGGGTCGAGTATGGCGGTCGCTGCTTCGGCGCTCTGTCCGTTGAGGACCTCCTCGAAGAAGCGCGTCACCAGGCCGGAAAGGGCGGAGTCTGAGCCAGCGGGTGTAGTCGTCATGGCAGGAACTCGGCACGGGTCATCACGACGATGGCGAAACCGGGAAGCCAATAAGAGCACCCTTTGGCGCCGCATGCAACTCCCCAACAGGTGGCTGTCGCATGCTGCGCGATGAAGACCGGATGACCGCGAAAGCGGGGTCTGCCTGCCGGAACCGCCGCCGGAACGCCGATCGCGCCAGCGCATCGCACACTTCGTCGAGTTCCCGCACGACCTCAGTGTCCCCCTGGCCGCTCCGACGAGGCGCGGGCCCGCTTCGCTTCGTCGCCCTCCAGGTGGAATCGGTGCAGGACGCGGTGGATCACCGGTGCCACGAGGAATCCCCCCACGACGATGAAGACCAGGCCGGCGTAGAGCGCGTAGATCCCGGCGAACAGCTTCCCGTCCGTCGTGCGCGGCGCATCCACCGGCCCCATGCCGCCGAGCAGCATGGCGCTGTTGAGGAAGGCAGAGATCCAGTCGAGGTGCTCGAAGGCGTGATAGCCGAGCATCCCCGCCGCGAGCGACGCGAGCACCACGACGCCAGCGCCCGCTGCATGACGCGCGAGTCGGAGCAGGAACTGCCCGCGGGAGAGGAGCGGTTGATGGCGATGCTCGTACACGCGCCGAAGCTATGCAGCCTGGGACGGCGGTGAAAGAGGATCCGGCGAGCCGCGATCGGGACGACGGCGTGCGAGGAAGACAGCGGTCTTCAATGGATCACCTCGTGCCGCTCCAGCATGCCGATGAACTGCTCGATCTTCCTCGCCCGCGTCTCGGCTCGCTTCACCGTCTGGATCCGGTACAGGATGGCGTATCGATTCGCGCTGTTCAGCGTCGCGAAAAAGGCCCTGGCCTGCGGGTTGGCGTCGAGCGCGCGCTGGAAGTCGTCCGGCACGCCCGCGGTTCGATGCGAATCGTACGCGGAGTCCCACTGGCCATTCGCCTTGGCGCGCTCCACCGCATCGAGGCCGGCCGGCTGCATGCGGCCGCTCTCGACGAGACGCTGCACCTTCTCGCGGTTGATCTTCGACCAGAGGCTGCGCTTCCCGCGTGGCGTGAACTTCTGGAGCCAGGTCGCGTCGTCGAAGGCCTTCTTCTGCCCGTCGATCCACCCGTAGCAGAGCGCGACGTCGAGCGCCTCGGAGTAGGAAACGGACTTGACGCTCGATCCTGCCTTGGAGATCCGCAGCCACAGGCCTGCGGACCTGGCGTGCTCCCGGGCGAGCCACGCTTTCCACGCCGACGCATCCTTGAACATGCGCGTGGGCAGCTCGGCGGGTTTGGGGCTGGTCATGGTGCAAAGCTATCGCATGGCAGCGCATGGCAGGAGTCAGCCTGGCGGCACGATGCATCTCCGCTTGCGACGAGGCAGAAGCACGACGAGAAGGGCGACGCCGGCGACAAGCTCCACCCAGGTCGCGATGCTGCTCGTCACGCTGAGTGCAGACTGGCGTGGATCACGAGGATCGTAGTACACCCTCACCCGTGCGTCGCCAGCACCCGGCTCCGGACGCATCGCACTCCATGGCAGTCCCTCGTCGAACCAGGCTCGCGGCCGGACGCGAAAGCCATCCGGTTTGGGTTGCGTGATGTTCGCCCGCGAACCGAAGAGCGTATCGCCATCGACGACATAGCGGTATTGCACTTCGGGTGCGCCGACCCGGGAGGTTCTGGACGGCCGAGGGTTGATTCCAACCGTGTTGATGATCGTCCCGCCACGGGCGTGCCCCACCCAGTCGATGTGGCCAGCCGTAGAAGGCCAATGCGAAGCGCGGACCGTAAGTGCGACGTCCCTCACGCCGAGTAGGAGCCACGCCGTGGCCAGGCATCCGAGCGCGACGCGGACCAGGAGCGAGACTTTTCGCCAGAAGCGCGCCGTGGCCGGACGCCATTGCCCGGATACCGTTTCGTTGTCCTCGATGCGTTCGATCACGCTCATGCCCCGCCTGCGCAGAGAGCTACCTGGATCGCCCGTCGGCTGTAGCCACGGGCACGCTGTCGGAACGAGGAACGCCGACTACCCACGTCCCTAAAGGACCCCGCTCGGCGACAATGAAAGGTTCGGCCCTGCCATGCTGACGGCGGCGGCCGCCATGCCTCAGTCGGAGATCACCTGCGCCGCCAGCGCGAGAGCCGCTACGCCAATCAGCAGCCAGTACAGGAGCCGACCTCGCCGTGTGTGGTAGTGATGGCTCAGCGTCACCAACAAGGCCCCCATGAGGGTCACCCCGGACACCGCGCTGAGTAACCTCGACCGATACTGCCCCGGATACAGCGGGGCCATCCCATGCGCCCAGCGAAGGAGCACCGGCAAGAGCAGCAACAACTCGACGGCGATAAGCGCGCTGCAGACGACGGCAGCCTGCCGCACCTGCGCTCTCTCGACTGTGGTTGATCGCATCGCTTCCTCTGAAGTGCATGGTAGTTACCTGGCGCCGGCGCAGGACATCCACTCGGTTCGACGGATAGACGAAGTGGTTCGCACGCGGGAGGCGCACGACACGCGCCTGCGATAGTTGACGCGCAAACGCGCGGACCTCTGTCCTGCTACGCGAGACCGAGCCAGAGCACATCTTGTCGCCACACTCGCTGGATCAGCCTGACGCCAGGCGCAGCTCCACGGCGAGTCCCGCCCGGAGCGTATTCTGCACCTCCGCCACCGCGTCGGTCTCCCGCAGCAGCGCCGCGATCGTCTCCGCGGGGGCGTCGCTCTCGACTCGCGCGGTATACGTGATCCGGCGCGCCGGCTCCCCGCGGCCGCCGAACTCCGCCGCCACCTCCACGGCCACCGCGCGGACCGCCAGCCCACGCCGTGCCGCCTCGCGGTAGACGTCGTTGCAGTAGCACGTCGCCAGCGCCGCGCAGAGCAGCTCTCCGCCGTTCAGCGCCGACCCACCGCCGGGACGCCCGGGGACACCGACCGTCGACGCACGACCGTCCGTGCTCACCACCACCTCGTGACCCGCCGCGGAGCTCTGCACCGACGCCTGGATCTGCACGTGCACCTCTTGAATGGTCCGCGGGAGTGGGTTGCCGTGGCGCCAAAGCTCACCTGCGGGCGGTGAAATAGTAACGGAGGGCGGAGCGAGGCGAGCTGACACAGATCGCCCGTCGGCTACAGCGACAGTCAGACGGCCTGCGGTGCGGATCTCGATCGGACATGGCCGCGTTCGGTCCACTCAATGTGAGTGAAGTCTTGATCGGATATCAGAATCTTGTGCACTAGCCGCGCAGTCCGCGACTCCGCCTTGCGGTCTATCAGCTGGAATAGCCCGCCAAGCAGGGGTCGCGTCGACTCGATGCCGATGCGCCACTCGGGCGGATCCTCCGCGGCGACGCCAATCTCGAGACGCGTTGTACCGCGCCCTTCGCGCCAAGAGAGTTCCCAGCCCCACGATGCCTGCCGCGGCGCCGTGACGGACTGAATACCTGACGCCTGCAGTTGCCGGAAGAGCCACTCAGCGCAATCGCCTCCGCGTGGGGCGAGCGCTTCAGGATTCTCCCGCGGCAGGTCGCCGTGCAGCTTGGCGTTCTGAAAGCTGACGTAGGTCGGATGCATTAGCGCAGTGACGCGCGACCAAAGAGGCTTGATGACACGTCAACGATCGTGGCCATCTGACGCTGGAGCTAACCTGCGGGCGATTCCATAAAAATGCGAGCGCAGCGAGCTTCCGCAATTCGCCCGTCAGCGTGCAGCGCTCAATTAGGCGGCTGAACGTTAGCGCGAACGCAGAAGTGGCATCGTCGCCCCGCTCGGCCCGTGCTTGACGGGTACACCAGCCAACCGCGCGAACGCGAGCGCCTCCTCGGGGCCGGCCGGACGATGCAGCAGGCGACCGCCGACGCGAGTCTCGAACGCACCGGAACCCAGCGTGAGAGACGCCACTGGCACCGAGTCTTGATAGAAGGTGGCACGGATCTCCGGCGACGGCGCAGCGCCCTTCTCCCACTCGGCAGCGAGCCCAGTGTAACAGCCCACGAGCGCGGCCACAGAATCAACCCGCTGCACTACTCCCAGCCGAGCGCCTGAAGGCACGTCGGTGAGGACAACGCGGGTGACCCGAGGGAGCGGAGCTAGCGCGGCAACTTGGCACTTGGGGGCGGAAGCGCGTCCCGCGACCGCGCAGGCGGCGACGACGAGCACCGGGGTGAGCGTGGCGAGAAGGCGCATCGGACACGGGGGTAATGGTTGTATCCGGAGACGCACCGGCTCTCCAGGCTTGCACATCCCTTCGGTAGTCCGCCTGACGCCCGAGTTCACCTGCGGGCGCTCTCATAAAATGCGAGCGCAGCGAGCATCCGCAAACGCCCGTCCGGTGCAGCGCTCAGTTGGGTGATCCGGCGTTTAGAGCGGACGGTCACTATACGCCGCGTAGAGGAGCTGGTCGAGGATTATCCCTTCCTTCACGGCGCTGCGCCGCATCAGACCCTCCCGCACATACCCGGCCTTTTCAAGGACCCGGCTCGAACGCGTGGAGGTGACGAACGGCACGGCAAACACGCGGACCAGGCCGAGCGCCTCGAACGCGTACTGCGTGGTGGCCCGGACCACATCGACCATGATGCCGCGCCCCCAGAACTCACGGCCCATCCAGTAACCCACTTCGGCCGTACGCCGCGCGATGTCCTCGCCGAGCATGAGGCTGATGCTGCCGATGGCCTGTCCATCCACGTCGATTCCGAAGCTCGTCTGCACTTGGCGCGACTGGGCGTCCTCGATCCATTCGATGGCATCCGCTTCGGTATAGGGGTGCGGAAACCGATCGCGCAGGTTTTGCCACACGCCGCGGTCATTAGCGTGGCGCGCAATGCTTTCTGCATCGGCCAATTCGAGAGGGCGCAGCAGGCAGGCGCGACAGGAAATCTTCATCACCGTGGACGATATGGTCACCTAACGATAGGGCTCACTTGCAAGGGCGTTTTATAAGTGGCCCTTGTCGGGTGCAGCGTACGTTATGCCGCAGGCGAACGGATCTCGCCCTCATCGAGCCCACGCGCTGCGATTCGTGCCAAGGGACGCGCCAGAAGAATGAGGAGCACACCTGCCAGTCCGTACGTCATCCAGCCGGATAGTGCGCTCGCACCTGTAACGCCGTCGGATGGAGTCCGGCCGCCCGCCGCCACGCGCACAATGCCAAACAGGACGACTGGCAGCGCGTACGCGAGGATCATGAGACCCAGACTCCGCATGACCAGCACACTCAGCTTGGTATAGTGACCCATCATTGCCCTCGCGACATCCGTTGTTGTCGGCATAACGCCTAAGCTCAGCTGCGGGCGGTCACATGGTAGCCAGCGAAGCGAGCGTCCGAAAACGCCCGGCAGGTGCAGCGACAGTTAGGCCGCCCG
>CAMLHT010000074.1 GCA_946479895.1 uncultured Gemmatimonadota bacterium
GTGACCTGCTTCTCCTGCATCGCCTCGAGCAGCGCCGCCTGCACCTTGGCCGGCGCGCGGTTGATCTCGTCGGCGAGGATGATGTTCGCGAAGATCGGCCCCTTCTTCACGCTGAACTTGCCCGTGCCCTGGTCGTATACCTGGGTGCCGAGGACGTCGGCGGGCAGCAGGTCCGGCGTGAACTGGATGCGGGAGAACGAGGTGGAGATGGTCTCCGCGAGCGTGCGCACCGTGAGGGTCTTCGCCAGGCCGGGCACGCCCTCGAGCAGCACGTGGCCGCCGGTGAGGAGGCTGATGATCAACCGGTCGACCATGTACTCCTGGCCGACGACCCGCCGGGCTACCTGGCGGGTGACGTCGTTGATCAGGCGTGAATCAGCGGCGGGGGTGACTTGAGTGGCCACGTTGTTGGACGTTCGAGTGTGGTTCGTTGATTACGCTGCCGGAGCGGTCCACCACTGCACCTGCTATTCCACTCCCTACCCTCCAATCAGATTCGCGATCCCGATGCGCTCCTTCGCCGTCAGGGGGCGCATGGCCGCGGTCGGGAGGTCGCCCAGGGACACCGGGCCATACCGGGTCCGGACCAGGCGTTCGACGGCAAGGCCCATGGCGGAGCACATCCGCCGGACCTCGCGCTTCTTGCCTTCGGTGAGCACCAGCTCGAGCTCCCAACGGTCGCGGCCCAGCTTGACCGCGCTGGCCCGCTTCGCGATCGCGATGCCGTCCTCCAGCTCGATGCCGTCCATCGCCATGTCCGGGGCCTCGTGCGCGTCTCCGGTGACCGTCACGAGGTACACGCGCTCGATCTCGCTGCTCGGATGCGTCAGCGCGTGGGCCGCCGCGCCGTCGTTGGTCAGGATCAGGAGGCCTTCAGTGAGGAAGTCGAGCCGCCCGACGTACGTCAGGCCGGGAACCTCCGGCATGTAGTCGAAGACCGTCTTGCGTCCCTCGGGGTCGGACTTCGTCGTCATCACGCCGAGCGGCTTGTTGAAGACGATCCAGGTGGATTTGGGCGGAGCCCCGATGCGCTTGCCGTCCACCATGATCGAATCCGACGACGGATCCACAGGCTGTCCGATGATCGCGACGGTCCCGTTCACCGTGACGCGTCCTTCGGCGATCAGCTCTTCGGCCTTGCGGCGCGAGGCGATGCCCGCACGGGCCAGGGCGCGCTGAACGCGCATTTTCTCGCCCGGCTCCATCGCCGGCTCATTGGGCGGCGCCTTGGGGTTCGAGCGCGGCGTGTTCGAGCGCGCGGTGCGGTCCGGACGCTTCGCGTCCGAGCGCTTCCCGGCGGGACGCTGACCGGAGCCCTTCCTCGGCGGCTTCACCTATTCGGCGCCAGCCGCGGCGGTCTCGGGAACTTCGGGCTGCGGGGGCTTCGCCGCCTCGCGTGCACGCAGGGCGATCGCCAGCTCGTCACCGCGCGGGAGCTCCTCGAGGTGACGTAGCGCGAAGTGCTCGAGGAACATCGGCGTCGTCCCGTACAGCAGCGGGCGGCCGAGGCCTTCGCCACGGCCGGTGACGTCGATCAGCCCGCGCTCATGCAGGGACTTGAGGACCGAGCCCACGGCGACGCCGCGGATCTCCTCGATCTCGATGCGGCCGATGGGCTGCCGATAGGCGATGATCGCGAGCGTCTCGAGTGCGGCCGCCGACAGGCGCTGCGGACGCGCCGCGAGCTGGGCGCGCTCGATGGCCTCGGTGAATTCCGGCCGGGTCAGGATCTGCCAGCCGCCGCCGATCTCCACCAGCTCCACGCCGTGGCCGTCCACGTCGTAATGCTCGCGCAGCTCGTCGAGCGCGGCCTGGAGGGCCGCGGGCGACGCCTCCTTGTCGAGGGCGGCCAGCTCCTCGGTCGGGATCGGGCGAGCGCTCGCGAAGAGCGCGGCTTCAAGCAGCTTCGACAGCGACGTCACGACTGATTTCCACGTTGGCGAAGGGACGGGGCTGGTTGACGCGAAGCTCACCGACCTTCGCCATCTCCAGCAGGCCGAGGAGCGTGGACAGCACCTGCCACGGCTCGGCGCCCTTCGTGATGAGCTCCGTCCACATGATGCGCGCCTTGAGCGCGAGGACGGAACGAATGATGGTCACGGCGCCCGGGACGTCGAGCGCGCGCGGAATGACTTCATGCATGGTGGGCTGCTTCACCGTGCGCAGCACGCGATCCACCGCCGAGAGCAGCTCGGAAAGCGACAGCGCGAGGGGCGCGGCCGGCGGCTCGGCGGCCATCGGCAGGTACGAGCGCGCGAACTGGCTGCGACGCTCCTCGCCGCGACGCTCGAGGACGTCCACGATCTCGCGCATCTGCTGGTACTCGAGCAGGCGTCGCACGAGCTCGGCCCGCGGATCCTCCCAGAGCTCTTCCTCGCCGCGCGGCAGCAGCATCTGCGCCTTGATGCGGAGGAGGCGAGCCGCCATCTCCAGGTAGTCCGCGGCCTCGTTCAGGCCGAGAGACCGGATGCGCAGCAGGAACTGCTCGGCGATGCGGGCGACCGGGATGTCGTAGATGTCGACCTGCTCCTCGCGGATGAGCGTCATGAGGAGGTCGAGCGGCCCCGAGAACGCGGTCAGCTCGACGTTGAACCCCGCGAGGGTCTCGCCGTTGTGCGCCATCGGCATCGCGCCGGCCGTGGTCGTCATCGGGCCAGCCACTGGCGGGTGGACGGGAGCATGCCGCTCTCGATCTGGGAGAAGGTCCAGCCGAAGGTCTTGAACGCCGGGGTCATCAGGAACGTCAGCGCGCTGGGGGTGATCCACATGAGCGCGATGAGGACGAGAATCCCGTACCGGGAGACCTGCTGGTACCGGAAGCTCCAGGACGCGGGCATCAGGTACTTCATCACATGCGATCCGTCGAGCGGCGGGATCGGGATGAGGTTGAAGACGATGAGAATGAGGTTGAGCATCAGCCCCTGCACCATCATCGCCTGGAGGATGGCGGCCGACATCTCGAGCGAGGCGACGGCGCGGCCGAGCATGCCGAGCAGCGGAAACAGCAGCGCGCAGGCGACGGCGATGACGAGGTTCGTGGCCACCCCCGCGAGGGAGACGATGATGTCGCCGCGCTTGAAGTTGCGGTAGTTCCGGGGGTTGACCGGGACCGGCTTGGCGCCGCCGAGGAGCATGCGCCCGCCGGAGAAGATCCAGAGCATGGCCGGCACGATGACGGTCATCATCGGGTCGATATGCTTCAGGGGGTTCCAGGTCAGGCGCCCGAGCATGAGGGCGGTGTCGTCACCCTGGCGCAGGGCCGCGTAGCCATGCGCGTATTCGTGCGCGATGACCGAGAACAGCAGCACCGGCACGAAGATCAGTAGGCCCTGGTAGTCCAAGTCGCTCGGGAGTGGGAGGTAGCGGCCCCGAAGGATAACGCATGGAGGGGGAAAAGTCGCCCCAAACCGATGCAGCGCCTTGACATCGGGGCCCTCGCCGCTAGCTTTTTCCGCTTCACCAAGACAGTCTATTTCAGCGTTTTCTGGAGAGCTCGGCGTGCCCAAGATCGATTCCGCAAAGAAGAACATGCGCAAGTCGCGCGCGGCCAACATCCGTAACCGCGCTCAGCGTGCGACCCTGCGGACGGTCCTGAAGACGGCGATCGCGCCGGATGCCTCGCCCGAGGCGAAGGTCAACGCGGTGAGCCTGCTCGACCGCGCGGCCCGCAAGGGACTGATCCACAAGAACACCGCGGCCCGGCACAAGAGCCGGATGGCGAAGAAGGCGGCGGCCAGGTAAGCCGCACGTATTCGTAGTAAAAAGGGCGACCATGCGGTCGCCCTTTTTCGTTCCCCCCGCGCAGCTAGATCGCGGACAGCTCCGCCCCGCACCGCTCGCAGTACCACTCCGACGGGTCGTTCATCGACCCGCACTCCCGGCACTTGAGCGTCTTCGTGTCGCCGCTCCCCGCGCTCTTCAACGAAAGCGGGTTGTTCGACGCCACGTTCGCCGCGAGCGGCTTGTCACTCCCACCTCCGGGCCGGAGATCCTCGAGGATCGACGGCGGCAGCTCGTCGCCGGTCTTGATGATCCCCATGCTGTCGCGGGTCGGACGCGTCGGCACGTCGGGCTCGATGGTCATCGCCGACATCTGCATGGCGATGGACGGCCGCGAGACGGGCACCGAGGTCCGCTCGAGCTCGACGGCCTTTTCCACCACGCCATCGGCCTGCACGCCCGCCTCGGCCGCGATCGGCTTCTCGACGGAGACGCGTGGCGGCGCAACCGGCACCTCGGGCGGTGACGGCGGAGATACGGGCTCGGGAGTGGGACTCGGAGCAGGAGTCGCGGGCGGGTCGATCGGCGCGGGCTGAGGAGCCGGAGTCGGACGCGACGGTGCGGGCGGCTCGATCGGCGCGGGCTGAGGAGCCGGGGTCGGACGCGACGGTGCGGGCACCTCGACCGGCGGCGTCGGCGGGACTTCGACGGGCCGCAGCGGCGGCGGTGATTCGGCGACTGGCGCGGAAGCAACGGCCTCCATCTTCGGCTCGGAGATGCGCGGCTTCGACTCCTGCGCGCCGACGACGGAGTTGAGGAAGCTCATCTCGTCGAACCCGCTCCCCTGCTTCTTCGGCTGGGCGTCGCGCGGGGGCGTCTCGGTTCCATCGGCGGCGGCGAAGAAATCCTCCACCCGCCACAGGTCCTTCTCGACCGCGTTGCGCTTGATGGTCAGCCGGTCGATCTCCGTATCGGCGACGCGGAGCGCCTCGGTCAGCGCGGCCGCCGTCAGCTCCCCGACATGGGCGCGCAGCTCGATCTCGGCGCGGTCGTCGTGGTGCTGCTGGAGCTCCGCGTCGAGCCCGGCGAGCTTCTCGCGCAGCTTCGCGAGCTCGTTGGAGAGCGTGTCGCGATGCGACGCCAGCTTCTCGCCGACGGCGTCCAGGCGCGCTTCGTAATCGGCGCGCACGCGCGCGTAGGCCTGCGGCGACGTCTGCTCCTTCTTCGCCTCGAGGGCCTTGATCCAGTCGGCGTACTTCCGCTGCTCCTTCACCAGCGCGAGCACGTCGTCGAAGGATGCGGCGGCGTTCCTGTCGGGGCGCGCGTCGTCGCGCTGGCCCGGACGTCGATGGGGCTTGCTCATGATTCACCTCGGGATTCATCGCGGAGCCGGCGCAAGGCCCGCGCCGCTCCGGCCGACAGCTCGTTCACCCTGCCGAGCTGGCGCGCGGCGAGGATGATCTTCGCGCCCTGCTCGAGCGACTCCATCCGGAACAATGCTTCGTTCAACGACCGCCCGACCGTCGTCGCGCCATGATTCGCCAGAAGGTATGCATCATGGTCGCGGACGTAGGGCGCCAGGCTTTTCGGCAGCTCGTCGGTTCCGGGCTGGCCATACGGCACCAGGGGTACGGGTCCGATCAGGAACATAAGCTCGGGGAGGACGGGCGCCTCGAGCGACTCTCCGGCGACGGCGAAACCGGTGGCGGTCGGTGGATGGGCGTGCACGACGGCCATGACGTCGGGACGACGGGCGTAGATGGCCAGGTGCATGCGAATCTCGGTCGACGGCGTCCGGTTCGGGTCGAGCACGGCGCCGTCCGGCGACAGCGCGACGATGTGAGTCTCGTCAATATCGCCTTTGCACGTGCCGGCCGTCGTGGCGAGGATCACATCGTCATTCAGGCGGGCCGAGACGTTCCCTTCGGCGCCGGCGATCAACCCGCGCTCGTACAGGCGGTGGCAGACGCGAACGATCTCCGTCGCGAGGCGAACGCGGGGCGTGGTCATGCCTTCATCATGTCATCCCGGGCGCGCCCCTGTCATCAGGCGTGCGCACGATGGACGACGCGGCCGCCGACGATCGTGTAGTGCACCTTCCCGGTCAGCGTCTCGCCGGCATAGGGAGTATTCCGCCCCTTCGAGACGAACTTCTTCGGATCCACCACCCAGTCCGTTTCGGGATCGAACACGGTGACGTCGGCGATGCCGCCTTTGCGGAGCGAACCGCCCGGGAGGTGGAAGATGCGCGCGGGCGCGGTGGACATCCGGTCGATCAGCGTCGCGACGTCGATGATGCCCGACTTCACCAGCCAGGTGACGTTCACCGCCAGCGCGGTCTCGAGGCCGACGATGCCGTTGGGCGCATCGGCGAACTCGCGCTCCTTCTCGTCGTAGTGGTGCGGCGCGTGATCTGTCGCGATCACGTCGATCGTCCCGTCCTTCACCGCCTCGCGCAGCGCGTCCACGTCGTCCTGGGTGCGCAGCGGGGGATTCATCTTGAAGTTCGTGTCGTAGTTGCCGATCGACTCCTCGGTGAGCGAGATGTGATGCGGACAGACCTCCGCCGTCACGTTGATCCCGCGCTCCTTGCCCCAGCGAATGAGCTCGACCGATCCGCGGGTGCTCATGTGGCAGAGGTGGACGTGACCACCCGTCCGCCGCGCGAGCAGGATGTCGCGGATCGCCATGATCTCCTCGGCCTCGGCCGGAATGCCCTTGAGGCCGAGCCTGGCGCTGACGATGCCTTCGTTCATCGCGCCGCCGTGGGCGAGGGTCGGCTCCTCGCAGTGGTCGGCGACCGGGATGCCGAACGTGCGCGCGTATTCCAGCGCGGTGCGCATGAGGTGCGCGCTCGCCACCGGCTTGCCGTCGTCGCTCACCGCCACCGCGCCGGCGCCCACCATCTCCCCGAACTCGGCGAGCGACTCGCCCTTCTGGCCGATGGAGATTGCGCCGATCGGATAGACCCGCGCCGCCTGGGCGAGCGTGGCCTGGCGGACGACGAATCCGACGGCCGCCTGGTTGTCGGTCACCGGGATCGTGTTCGGCATCGCGCAGATCGCGGTGAAGCCGCCCGCTGCCGCCGCGCGCGCTCCGGTGGCGATGGTCTCGACGTCCTCGCGGCCCGGCTCGCGCAGGTGCGCGTGCACGTCGATGAACCCCGGCGCGACGACGAGCCCTCCGCAGTCGATCACCTGGATGTCATCCGCCTTCGCCTCGTTGGCGACGCGGGGGCCACAGGCCTCGATCCGGCCCTCGGACACGAGCACGTCGCAGGTCGAGTCCATGCCCTGCGATGGGTCGACGACTCGTCCGCCCTTCAATAGTATGCGCGTCATTCGGCCACTCCGGCCTTTGCGGCTTCGGCCAGGCTCGCCTTCCCGCCGCTGAGCAGATACAACACCGCCATCCGGACGGCGACGCCGTTCGTCACCTGGTCGAGGATGACGCTGAACGGCCCGTCGGCGACGTCGGAGTCGATCTCGACGCCGCGATTCATCGGGCCCGGGTGAAGAATAAGGACGTCCTTCGGCGCGCGCTCGAGGCGCTCGCGGGTGACGCCGAAGACGCGGTTGTATTCACGGAGGGACGGGATGTATCCGGCGTGCATGCGCTCGAGCTGGAGTCGGAGGATGTTGAGGGCGTCGGCCCATTCGATGGCCGCCTCGATCCGGTCGAAGACCGTGACGCCCATCTCGGCGATCGCGTTGGGCAGGAGCGACCGCGGGCCGCAGACCGCGACCTCGGCGCCCATCTTGGTGAGGCCCCAGATGTTGGAGCGGGCGACGCGCGAATGCAGCACGTCGCCGCAGATGCAGACCTTCAGGCCCTCGATCGTCTTGAAGCGGTCGCGAAGCGTCAGCAGGTCGAGCAGTCCCTGGGTCGGATGCTCGTGGGTGCCGTCGCCGGCATTGATGACGTTCGACTGGATGCGGTCGGCGAGGAATGCTGCGGCGCCCGAGGAGCCGTGGCGGATCACCACCATGTCGATGCGCATCGCCTCGAGGTTCCGCGCCGTGTCCACGAGGGTCTCGCCCTTGGAGACGCTGGAGCCGGAGGCGGCGACGTTCACCGCGTCGGCCGACATGCGCTTCTCGGCGAACTCGAACGACACGCGGGTGCGGGTGGACGCCTCGAAGAAGAGGTTGGCGATCGTCGCCCCGCGCAGCGTCGGCACCTTCTTGATCGCGCGCTCGCTGATCGCCTTGAGCGGCTCGGCGGTGTCGAGAATGAGCTGGATCTGCTCCCGGGAAAGCGATTCGAGCGACAGCAGGTCCTTGCCCAGGCTCAGCGTCATGCTCAGGTCTCCGTGGGGGCCATGATGACCGCGTCCTTCTCGTCGAGCTCCTTCACCTGCACGTCGATCCGGTGACCCGCGGGCACGGAGACGACCTTGCCGACGATGTCGGGCTGGATCGGCAGCTCGCGCCCTCCGCGGTCGATGAGAACGGCCAGGGCGATTCGCCTTGGCCTCCCGAAGTCGGCCAGCTCGTCGAGGGCGGCCCGGATGGTGCGACCCGTGTACAGGACGTCGTCGACGATCACCACCACCTTGCCCTCGATGTCCACGGGAATGTTCGTGGGTCCGACGACCGGCCGCGGGCCGACGGTCTGGAGGTCGTCGCGATAGAGCGTGATGTCGAGGGCGCCGGTCGAAACCCGGGCCGGCTCGCGCTCGTTGATGTTGGATACGATTCGCGCCGCGAGCTGGACGCCGCGGCGCTGAATTCCGACGATGACGAGATCGTCGGTCCCGTCGTTCAGCTCGAGTATCTCGTCGGCCATGCGCCTGAGCGTGCGGTCGACGGCCCGGGCATCGAGCAGCGTGGAGTTGGAAGCGGCCATGATGGTCGCAATATAGATTCGCGAGCCAAGCCCACCACCCCGTTTCCCCTACCCACCCATGGTCGGAAACCTCTTTGCCATCGCCCTGCTCCTCGTGGCGACTGTCGCCATCGCCGCTGGAGTCCGCGCCGCCTGGCGCACCCGGAAGCCCCTCGTTCGCTGGCCGGCCGCCGTGCTCGGCACCCTCCTCGTCGCGATCGGCCTGGTGGTCACGGGCGCCTCGTTCCGCGGGGTCTCGATCGCCTACTCGAAGGGCGGCCGTCCGGTCAAGCCGCTGACCATCGAGCGCACGCCCGAGCGGATCGAGCGCGGCCGCCACATCGTCGGCAACTGGTGCGTGACCTGCCATTCGCCGAACGGCCAGCTCCCGGCGCAGGGCGGCGTGGACATCGCGAACGACGTTCCCTTCCCCATCGGCAGCCTGCCCTCGGGCAACCTGACGCCGGCGGGACGGATCAGGAACTGGTCGGACGGTGAAATCGTGCGCGCCATCCGGGAGGGAGTGGATCCGCAGGGCAACAAGCTGCTGGTGATGTCCGGCCAGTATGCCCGCTACCTGAGCGACGAGGATCTCCATTCCGTCATCGCGTTCCTCCGCTCGCAGCCTGCTGCCGGCACGGAGATCCCGCGTGAGCGCCTGAACCTGCTCGGCCTGGCCATGGGCGGCGCGAACATGTTCCCGGGTATCGCCGAGCCGCCGCCGGAAACGGTGCCTCACGTGACGCGCGGCGAGACGGTCGAGTACGGGAAGTATCTCGCCAGCTGGATGAACTGCCGCGAGTGCCACGGAACGGCTCTCCAGGGCACGAAGGGCGGCATTCTTCCGCCGGCGCCGAGCCTGCGGACCGCGCAGTCCTGGACGAGCGACCAGTTCCTCCAGGCGATGCGCACCGGCGTGTCTCCATATGGAAAGCAGTTCTCGCCGATGATGCCGTGGAAGAACATCGGCCGCTTCGGCGACGACGAGATCCGCGCGATTCATCTATATCTCAAGTCCATCGAGATCCCCCTTCCCGAAAAGTCATCCTGAGCGAAGCGAGGGAGCCGCTCGCTAAAAGCAGATCCCTCGCTTCGCTCAGGATGACAGCCAGCGACCTTTTCAAGAGCAGAAACCCATGCGTAACGCCCTCGTCCTCGTCATTCTCGCCGCGACCGCGGCCTGCGCTCCCGGCACGTCGGTGGGCAGCCCGTCACCGGACGCCTCCACCTCGTACGTGGTGCGCCGGGGCATCGACACGATCGCGGTCGAGCGCTACACACGCGCCGGCAATCGCATCGAGTCCACGCTCATCCTGCGCGAGCCGTCCACGTTCCTCGTGAACTCGAACATCGAGATGGGCGCGAACGGCCTGGCGTCGTCGTGGCGTCTCGAGCAGCGCCTGCCGAGCGGCCAGCGTCCGAACAACGGCGCGACGGCGACCATCACGTTCGGGACGGACTCCTCGACGTACGTCGTCACGCGCGACACCGGGGCGGCCATCACCCGCCGGATCGGCGTCGGCGCGGCGATCCCGAACCTGGGCAACTCGATGCTCACCCAGAACCTCGCGGTCGCCTACGCGCGGATGCAGGGCCGCGACAGCGTGGACGTGCCGACGATCAGCACGAACGGCAACCGCGGCACCCCGATTCCCATCCGCTTCGTCACGCGGGATTCCCTGCGCGTCTGGTACTTCGGCGCCCCGATGTACGCGAAGCTCGACGCCGACGGGCAGATCCGCTGGCTCGACGGCGCCGCGACCGCCAACAAGATCCTCGGCCTCCGGTCAGCCACGGCCCTCGACATCCAGGGGCTGGCCACGGCCTATGCGGCGCGCGACGCCGCCGGCGGCGCGCTGGGCGTCGCCACCACCCGTGACACCGCACGCGCCCAGGTGATGGGCAACGCGATGTGGATCGACTACGGGCGGCCGGCACTCCGCGGGCGCAACGTGTGGAGCAACGGCGTCCTCGGCGACACGCTGTGGCGGACCGGGGGCAACGCGGCAACGCAGCTGAGCACGGCCATGGACATCCGGATCGGCGGCCAGGTGGTGCCGGCCGGGATGTACTCGCTGTGGACGCACGTCTTCCGCGGCAACTCGCGGTACGAGCTGGTCATCAACCGCCGCACCGGACAGTGGGGCACGGACATGCCGGATCCGGCGCAGGACGTGGTCCGCGTTCCGCTCACCGAGCGCACGATGCCCAACTCGGCCGAGCGGTTCACGATGTCCATCGAGCCGACGGCGAACGGCGGCGTGATCGCGATGCAGTGGGGCACGAAGCGCCTCGAGGCTCCGTTCACCGTCGTCCGCTGACGCTGTCCGGAAACGGGACGGCGAATCCCACCGCTGGACACCGACGGCGTCGAAATCGCTTGACGTGAACTGACTATCTCGTTGATATGACTTGGCTTGGCGCGTGCCTTCCCGGGGCACGCGCCTTTCCTTATCCATCGGTCGAATTCACCACTTCGACCATTCGCCGCGCACCATGGACTCGCTGATTCAGGACGTTCGCTACGCCACCCGGAAGCTGCTCCGGACCCCGTCGTTCACGCTGATTGCCGTGCTCACGCTGGCCCTCGGCATCGGCGCGACCACCGCCATGTGGGCGATCGTGGACGGTGTCCTTCTCCGGCCGCTGCCCTACCGCGATCCCGGGAGCGTCGTGCAGGTCTCGACGCTCATGCGCGACTCGCGTCCCAGCGCGCTCTCGGCGCTGGATTTCATCGACTACCGGGATCAGACGACGAGCTTCACCGGCATGTCGGCGATGGACAACTCGAGCCAGAATCTCACCCGGTCCGGCAGCGAGCCGGCCCGCGTGCAGGTCGGAATCGTCGGCGCGAACTTCTTCGACCTGCTCGGCATGGCTCCCCAGCGCGGCCGCTGGTTCCTGAAGGGCGAGGACGACCGCGGCGCCAACCGCGTCATCGTCCTCGGCGACAATCTCTGGCGGACGCGCTTCGGCGGCGACACGGCGATCGTCGGCAAGGCGATCTCGCTGGACGGCGACGCCTACACGGTCGTCGGCATCGCGCCGCCGCAGTTCAGCTTTCCCGAGCGCGCCGAGGCCTGGCGCCCGCTGGAGATGGCCCCGTGGATGCTCGACCCGAACAATCGCGGCGCGCACTTCCTGCGGGCCATCGGACGGGTCAAGCCCGGCGTCGCGGTCGAGACCGCGCGACAGGACCTGCTCACCGTGTCCAAACGTCTCTCCGACAAGTACCCGGAGAGCAACGACGGCTTCCGTGGCGACATCGAGCCGCTCCAGCAGGCGATGGTCGGCCCCTACGCCACGGCGCTCAAGGCGATGCTCGGCGCGGTGTTCTTCGTGCTGCTGATCGCCTGCGCCAACGTCGCCAACCTGCTGCTCGTTCGCGCCGCGACCCGCGAGTCCGAAATGGCGGTGCGTACCGCGCTCGGCGCCGGGCGAACCCGCATCGTGCGGCAGCTCGTCACGGAGAGCGTGCTGCTCGCCGTCACCGGCGCCGCGCTGGGCATCGCCGTCGCCGCCTGGCTGCTGGTGGGCGTCGCGCAGCTCGCGGGCGACCAGGTTCCCCGCCTCGAGACGGTGACGATCGACGCGCGCGTCCTCCTGTTCGCGATCGGGATGGCGCTGCTCACCGGCCTGATCTTCGGGCTGGCACCGGCGTTTCACGCGGCGAGGTCGGGGATCGGGCAGATGCTTCGCGGAGGCTCGCGCGGCTCGGGCACCCCGGGCGCCAACCGGACGCGCAGCGTGCTCGTCGTGGCGGAGCTCGCCCTCGCGATGGTGCTGCTGGTGGGCGCCGGCCTGCTCACGCGCAGCTTCAGCCGCCTGATGAACGTGGACCCCGGCTTCAGGCCGGAGCGCGTCCTCACCTTCCGCGTGTCGCTTCCGGCCACGCGCTATCCCGACGAGCCGCAGGCGCGCGTGTTCGCCGGCCAGGTGCTGGCCGAGCTGCGGCAGCTACCGGGCACCCAGGATGCCGGGGTGGCGTACTTCCGGCCCTTCGAGCGCGGCATGACCCGCACGGGCTTCCAGGTCCGTGGCCAGCCGGTTCCGCCGCGCGACCAGCGGAAGATCACGGACATGCATCCGGCCAGCCCGACCTATTTCAGCACGATGGGAATTCCCGTGAAGGCGGGCCGCATGTTCGACGAGCGCGAGAACGGCTTCGGGACGGAGCCGGTGGTGGTCGTGAACGAGGCGCTCGCGCGCAGGCACTTCCCGTCGAGCAGCCCGATCGGGCAGTTCATCACGCTGGGCGTCCAGCACGACACGGTCGCCGGCGCGCCGCCGGTCACCGTGGAGGGCCGGATCATCGGGGTCGTGGGGGACATCCATCAGCGCGACCTGAAGACCGCGCCGGTGCCGACGACGTACGTGCCGTTCAATACCTTCGCGGCGAACGAGATGAGCTTCGTGGTGCGCACGACGGCGAGCCCGGCGACGACGAGCCGGGAGATCCGCGCCCGGATGCGGCAGCTCGACGCCGACCTGCCGCTGTATCAGCTCCAGACGATGGAAGAGGCCATGTCCGACTCGGCGTCGCAGCAGCGGTTCTTCGTGACGCTGCTCGGCGGCTTCGCGGCGCTGGCCCTCGTGCTGTCGGCGATCGGGATCTACGGCGTGATCAGCTACACGGTCGCGCAGCGGACCAGGGAGATGGGCATCCGCATCGCGCTCGGCGCGACCCAGCAGCGGGTGGTGAAGCTGGTGGTGTCGCGCGGTGCGGCGCTCGCCGTGGCCGGCGTCGGCATCGGCATCGCGGGGTCGGCGGCGCTCACCCGGTTCATCTCCGGCATGCTCTTCGAGACGCAGGCGCTCGATCCGCTGACCTTCGCCGGCGTCGCCGCCGTGCTGGCGACCGTGGCGGTGACGGCGGCGTGGCTGCCGGCTCGTCGCGCGGCGCGGGTCGATCCCGTTATCGCGATGCGGGCGGAGTAGCCCTCCTCGCTGTCATCCCGAGCCAAGCGAGGGACCTGCTCGAAAAGCAGATCCCTCGCTTCGCTCAGGATGACAACAAGAGCCGCGCTCGGGATGACAGGTTAACGGCCCACGCGGGCCCTTGCGACGATCTCCTTCACCTCGCGCATCAGAGTGGGGCCGTGGTACGGGATGCCGTCCTTGATCGTCCACTCGATCCCGCCGGTGCGAACCGGCTGGCCGTCCCGAATCTCGTCGACACCGGTGGGATAGAGGACCTTCAGGTTCTCCAGCGGGTTGCCGTTGACGACGATCAGGTCGGCGCGGAAGCCCGGCCGGATGCGGCCGATCTCATTCTCGCGATTGAGAATGCGCGCGTTGTTGCCGGTGGCGTGCTGGATGACCTTGATGGTGTTGAAGCCCGCCTCCTGCTGGAGCTCGAGCTCGCGGATGAGGCCGAAGCCGTACATCTGATAGATGAAGCCCGCGTCATCGCCGACGCCGATCAGCCCGCCCTTCCGCTCGAAGTCGCGCAGGGCCGACATCCAGATCCGGTAGTTCTCCTTCCAGAAGGTCTCGTCGGTGGAGGACCAGCCGAAGAAGTAGGAGCCGTGCTTCGCCGGATCGGGGCGGAAGTACTCCTCGAGCGTGGGGTGCAGGTAGTCGGCGAACCAGGGCTGCGTTCTCGCCCTCTGGAGGTCCCTGGACGCTTCATAGATGTCGAGGGTCGGCACCCAGGCGACCTTCCGAGCCACCATGGAATCGAGCACCATCGAGAGGCGGGCCGGATCGGCCTCGCGCCAGAGATGCCCGGCCCAGCGGAAGCGGTCGGTCTCGTTGTTGTAGTTGTAGTAGCTCGGGAAATTCTGCACGCCGTCCGGGATGGCGGCGTCCGGAATCCCATACCAGTGCTCGATGCTCGTCGTGCCGAAGTGGATGTCGTCCCAGGCGTTCGTCTCCTCGACGCCGACGTGATGCGCCACCGGCAGGCCGGCGAGCTTCGCCTCCTCCAGCACCGCCTTCATGACGTCGCGATCGATGCCGGTGAGCTTGATCCCGTCCACGCCCTGCGCCTTGAGCGCCCGCACCCGGGCGCGCGCGGAATCGACGTTGTTCGGGCGGCCGAACATCGGATAGATCAGCATCTTCGGGGCGGCGATGAGCCCGCGCGCGCTCGAATCGCGCCAGGCGAGCGCCTTGCGCGTGGTGCTGCCGACGTCGCGGATGGTGGTGATGCCGCAGGCGAGCCAGATCTTCCACTCGTACTCGATGGGCTGCGGAACCCCCGCCCGCTCGTCCTGGAGATGCGCGTGCGCATTGATCAACCCGGGCAGCACGTACTTGCCCGTTACGTCGATCACCGTCGTATTCGGATCGACCGCCGTGCGCCCGCCCCGCCCTCCCGTCGCCACCGGATCGCGCTGCGCGAGGGAGACGATGGTGTTGCCCTCGACCGTGATGTCGAACGGACCCTTCGCGGGCGTCCCGTTGCCGTCCACGATCATCGCGTTGCGGATCAGGAGGCGCTGGGGACGAATGCCTGAAGTCGGATTCTGGGCGACCAGGGAGGGGATCGGGAGGGCGAGGAGCGCGAGAAGTCGAAGGGCTCGGTTCATATGTGTCCGTAGGTGTCGGCAAATCATCCCGGTTCCAAGGGGCATTCGCAAGGTTTACAGAGGGGGGAACGCGGATCACGCCGATGAACGCTGTGATGTCAGGTGGTCAGTGCAACAGCGTCGT
>CAMLHT010000075.1 GCA_946479895.1 uncultured Gemmatimonadota bacterium
AGACGATGAGGAAGTAGCCGGCGTAGCCCGTCTTGGTGATGACGCCGAGCTCGTAATTCAGCCGCTCCTGCACGTGCGCCGGGAGCGGGTCCCCGTAGCGCTCCCTTGCGCCCGCCGTGGCGAGCGTCGTCAGCAGCTCGTTCTCGCTCGCGATGCCCTCGGGCAGCGGGAACGCGGGGACGTGGTACGTCTTCTTGAACTCGACGTTGACCTCGTCGGCGATCTTCAGCGTGTTCTCGAGGACGTCGGCGCGGTCGCCGAAGAACTGCCGGATCTCCGGCGCGCTCTTGAAGTACAGGCCGCGGTCGTAGTGCATGCGGCTCTGGTCGCTGCGATCCTTGCCGAGGCCGATGCAGAGGAGGACGTCGTGCGCGTCGTGGTCTTCGGCGCGGAGGAAATGCGCGTCGTTGGTGGCCACGACGGGAAGGCTCAGCTCCTTCGCGAGGGAGAAGACCTTCGAATTGAGGATCGTCTGGCCGTCGGAGGTGTGCGACTGGACCTCGAGGTAGTACCGGTCGCGGAAGACCTCGGCATACCAGGCCGCCGCTTCGCGCGCCGCGTCGTCGCGATTCTCCATCAGGTGCTGCGCCACTTCGCCGGCGAGGCAGGCCGAGGAGACGATGAGGCCTTCGTTGTACTGGGCGAGCAGCTCGCGGTCGACGCGCGGCTTGGTGTAGAAGCCCTCGGTGTAGGCGAGCGACGAAAGCTTGATCAGGTTCCTGTATCCCACCGCGTCGCGCGCGAGGAGGACGAGGTGGTAGTACGGCTTGGCGCCCGGGGACGGGCGGCCGCGGTCCCGCCGCGAGGCCGGGGCGACGTAGGCCTCCATGCCGATGATCGGCTTCACCCCGGCCTTCCGGGCCTTCTCCTGGAACTCCCAGGCCGCGTGCAGATTCCCGTGATCGGTGATCGCCAGCGCCGGCTGTTCGAACTCCTGCGCCCTCCGAATCAGGTCGTCGATGCGGTTCGCGCCGTCGAGGAGCGAGTACTCGGAGTGGCAGTGGAGATGAACGAAGGACATTGTCGTCAAGTTAGCGGCCGGCCTATCCTCGGTCAAAGAAACCGGGCGGTCGCGCCCGGCGAACTAAATTCATTCGCGTGAACGACTTACCACCCACCGACGGATCGCCCTCGGCCGCCGGACCGCCCGTCTCGCGATGGCGTGTCTGGCGGCGCCGATCGGGCATCGCGCTTGGCGCCATCGTGGTGGCGGGCCTGCTCTATCTCATCGTCGCGCCGACGGGCCGCTACCTGGTGAGGGCGGCGTGGGAGGAAGCGCTGATCCTGCGGGCGCGGCGGCCGATTGCCGATCTCGTCCGTGACTCGACCCTGGCTCCGGCGACGGAGCGGAAGCTCCGGATCGTGCTCGCCGCGCGCGGCTTCGCCGAGGACTCCATCGAGCTGCGGGCCAGGGAGAGCTTCACGACGTTCACGCAGCTCAGGTCGGACACGCTCGTGCTGGTCCTGTCGGGCGCGTATCCCGACCTGCTGAAGGCGAAGACGTGGTGGTTCCCGATCGTCGGCCGCGTGCCGTACAAGGGATACTTCGACGTCAGCCAGGCGAAGCGGGCGGCGGAAGCGCTTCGCCGGGACGGTTTCGATACGTGGTTGCGCCCGGCGTCGGCGTTCAGCACGCTCGGGTGGTTCAACGACCCGTTAGTGTCGTCCACCCTGCGGGCGGACTCCATCGACCTCGTGAACACGGTGATCCACGAGATCACCCACAACACCTATTACGCCGCCGGCGGGGCGACCTTCAACGAGTCGTTCGCGAACTTCGTCGGGGCGAGGGGGTCGGCGTGGTTCTTCCGGTCGCGCGGGTCGGTCGCCGCGGCGGACGAGGCGGATGCCCGGTGGGAAGACGACAAGCTGATGGCCGTCTTCTGGGCGCGCCTGTACAGGACGGTGGACTCGGCGTTCAAGGCGCATCCGGACGACCGCGCCGCGCGCATCGCGGTTCGCGACACGATCTACCGGGCGGCGCGCGAGACGCTGGTGCACGAGTACGGGCCGCGGCTGCGGGTGATCGGGCCGCGGGCGCTGGAGCGGATGCGGCTCGACAACAGCGCGGTGCTGGCGCATCGGGTCTACCTGACGGACGTGGACCTGTTCGACCAGGTGTGGCGCCGCGAGGGGCGGGACCTGCGCGCAACGGTGAAGCGGATCATCGAGCTGGCGCGCGCGGACAAGGACAAGCGGCCGTTCGACGCACTTCGGCGCTATCTCGGGATTCCCATTCCGCGTGACACCTCCTCCACCAGATGATCCGCGGTGGAAGGTGCCTGGATGAGTTTATCCCGAGCGCAGCGAGGGAAATAGTTCCGAGTGCAACGAGGAACCCAGTAGAACCCTTTCCATCCAGTTCTCAGAACCTGCTGGAGAGAGGTTCACGAGGTTCCTCACTGCGTTCGGAACTATTTCCCTCGCTGCGCTCGGGATAAACTCATCCGGGCATTTGTGCGCGAGGGCACTTACAGGCACTGCGCACGAATGCTCAAGCCGCGCCGAACCGGCCGCGGAGCAGAGCCCGGAGGTCCACCGGAGAGCCCACCGGCGCCGCGACGACCGGCTTGTCGTCGCCGTCGTCCGTCACCACGATGCGCTCCATCTTCTCGCGCACGCCCGGATCGATGAAGCGCGAGAGCTGGTCGATCGAGTAGTCCATTCCGCGGCGCGAGGAATACACGTTGAGCGGATAGACCACGGCGAGGTGATTCCGCGCCCGCGTCAACGCGACGTACATCAGGCGGCGCTCCTCCTCCAGCTCGTCCTCGTCCTGCATCGCGCGCGTCGACGGGAACCAGCCGTCCACCGCCCAGATGAGGATCACCGCCTCCCACTCCTTCCCCTTCGCGCTGTGGGCGGTGCTCAGCACCAGCGCCGCCTCGTCGTCGCTATCCGAGCCGTCGGCGAGATCCTGCGTGCTCTGCGGCGGCTCGAGGGCCAGCGTGGCGAGGAACGAGTCCCGGCTCGGATACCCCGCGGCGATGTTGCGCAGCTGGTCGAGGTCAGCGAGGCGCGGCTCGGGCTTGTCGTAGCGCTCCCTGAGGATCCCGTCGTACAGCCGGCGGATGTCCTGGATCTGGCCCGCCACGTCGTCGTCGGTGCGGCGCCGGTATAGACTGCGCAGAAGGTCCGCCAGGACCTTCTGCGCGTCGCGCGCGCGGGGAGGCGCCGCGAAGTGGGTGAACGCGTCCGGATCCCAGCCACGCTCGGCCATCGCGTCCATGATGGCACGCGCGGTCACGTCGCCGATGCCGGGAATGAGCATCAGCACGCGATACCAGCTCACCTCGTCCCTCGGGTTGTCCACGACGCGCAGGAACGCCAGCACGTCCTTCACGTGGGCCGCCTCGAGGAACTTGAGCCCGCCCCACTTCTCGAACGGGATGTGCCGGTTGGCCAGCTCCACCTCGAGCTCCGCCGACATGTAGCCGGCCCGGAAGATCACGGCGATGTCGTCGAGCGCGACGCCGTCCTCGCGCAGCTCCATCACCCGGTCGACGACGAAGCGCGTCTGCTGCTGCTCGTCGCGCGTGGTGACCAGCCACGGGCGCGCGCCGCCCTCCTTCTCGGTGAAGAGGTTCTTGGTGAACCGCTCCGGCGCCCGCGAGATGAGCGTATTGGTGACGTCGAGGATCGGCTGGGTCGACCGGTAGTTCTGCTCCAGCGTCACCAGCCGCGCGCCGGGGAACTGTTTCGGGAAGTCGAGGATGTTGCGGTAGTTGGCGCCGCGGAACGAGTAGATGCTCTGCGCGTCGTCGCCGACCACCGTGATGTTGCGGTGCGGCTTCGCCATGCCGGCGAGGATGCGCGCCTGGAGCACGTTCGTGTCCTGGTATTCATCCACGAGCACATGGTCGTACAGGCCCGAGAGCTGCGCGCCGATCCCCGGCTGCTCCACCATCAGCGACCAGTACAGCAGCAGGTCGTCGTAGTCCAGCAGGTTGCGCTGCTGCTTCCGCTCCGTGTACTCCGCGAAGACCTTGAGGATGCCGGGCACGTCGTCCGCGAACTGCGGCATCTCGGTTTCGATGATATGGTCAACTGCGATTTCGCAATTGACATGGCGGGAGTAGACGTAGTGCAGCGTCTCCTTCTTCGGGAACCGCTTCTCCTGCTTCCCGAGGCCGAGCGTGTTGCGGGCAAGCTGCATCATGTCCTCGGCGTCGCCCTGGTCCATGATGGAGAAGTCCGAGGGGATGCCGGCACTCGGGCCGAAGCGGCGGAGCAGGCGATGGCCCGTGGAGTGAAAGGTCCCTCCGTGCACGCGGCCCGAGGCGTTGCCGACGAGCCGCTCGACGCGCGACAGCATCTCCTGCGCGGCCCGGCGCGTGAAGGTCAGCAGCAGGATCCGCTCGGCGGCCACACCGCTCGAGAGGAGATGCGCCACCCGGTGGATCAGCGTGCGTGTCTTGCCGGTGCCGGCCCCGGCGATGATCAGGAGCGGCCCCCCGGGATGCGTGGCGGCGGCGAGCTGCGCCCCGTTCAGGTCGTTCGCGAGCGCGGTGGGGGTCGCATTCTCGATCACCCGGGGACGGGTGGGATAGAGGCGCAGGACGTCATCCGACATGAGTCAGGATGGCCCCGAACACGTCCCGAAGCAAGGGCCGATTTCACGCGACGGCGACGCGGGAGAGATTCCTTCGTTCCGAACCCCCGCCCGTACCTCCGCGTATGACCTCCTGATGTCTACTACGCCCGATATGCAGCTCCCCCCAGAGTTCCTTGCCCTCCAGGCAGCCCTCGTCGGCCGGTATTCCCTGGTGCGGGAGCTTGGCCGGGGTGGGATGGGCATCGTCTTCCTCGCCCGGGACGTGGCGCTCGACCGGCCGGTGGCGATCAAGCTGCTGCCGCCCGAGTTCGCGATCTCGGCCCACCACCGCGAGCGATTCCTGAGGGAGGCACGCACGGCGGCCCGGCTGAGCCATCCGCACATCGTCCCGATCCATGCCGTCGAGGAGCGTGGTGAGCTCGTCTACTTCGTGATGAGCTACGTGGATGGCGAGACGCTTGCGACGCGGGTGCAGCGCGGCGGCCCCCTCGACCATCGCGAGGCGATGCGCGTCACCCGTGAGGTGGCCTGGGCGCTCGGCCACGCGCACGCGAACGGCATCGTCCATCGCGACGTGAAGCCCGACAACGTCCTCATCGAGCGGGAAAGCGGCCGCGCCCTGGTGACGGACTTCGGCATCGCGCAGGCGCTCGACGCTCCGGATTCATCCGGGTCCGGTCGCGTGGCCGGGACGCCCCGCTACATGAGTCCCGAGCAGGCGTCGGGAGAGAAGGTGGATGGCCGCAGCGACATCTACTCGCTCGGCGCCATGGCGTACTTCATGGTCACCGGCCGATCCCCGTTCGAGGGCGCGAGCGCAGCGGCGCTGCTGGTGAAGCACATCAGCGAGCCGGTGCCCATCGTCCGCGCGGCGAATCCGCGCCTCCCGCTCGATTTCGCCACCGCCATCGAGCGCTGCCTCGCCAAGGACCCGGCCGACCGTCCCCAGCGCGCGGAGGACCTCGCGCGCGTCCTCGAGCCGTCGACGGAACGGATTGCGGCGCCCGTCGCCGCCTTCCTCCGTGACATGGAAGTGGCCGGCGGCGAGATCGGCATGGCCCTCTCGGGCTTCCTCAGCGCCGTGGTGATGGTGGCGCTGGCGACGCGAGAAACCACGAATCCGTCATTCGGCCAGGCCCTGTCGCTCACGGTTGCCCTCGTGATGTTCTACGGCGCGGCGGCAACGATGGGAGGTCTCGTCATCGTTCGCATGATGCACGTGATCGAGCGCGTGCGCGCCCTGCTCCGGAGCGGCTACGCGCACACGGCGGTAACCTCCGCCATCCCGATGGTGCAGGGGAGCGCGGCGCCCGTTCGACATTCGGCCCTGGGGAATTCGCTGCGAGTCCTTGGCACGCTCGGCGCGCTGGCCCTGGCGCGAGCCGGCTCGGGATGGCTGCCGCTGGTCGGTGCGGCGGGAGCGGTGGCGATCCCGACCGTCGCGCTCCGCCAGCTCTGGATCGAGAAGCGCATCTGGGCGCGAGGACTCGCTGGCCGATTCGGCCGGCTGCTGTTCCGGGTCGCTTCCATCGGCCTCGACACCGGAGGAGTGAAGCCGGCACTCGGTGAGCCGACCGCGGTGGCCATCGGGTCCGCCGCGGCGGAGGCCTTCGAAGCGCTGTCGGATGCGCAGCAGGCACGATACAGGGAATTGCCCGCGGTGATCAGCCGACTCGAGGCGGAGGCCCTGTCGACCCGGGCCGCCGGTGACGATCGCCGGTTCACCGCGGCGGTATCGGCGCTCGAGTCGCTACGGCTCGACCTGCTGCGGATGCATGCCGGCGCGGCGCCCATCGGTGACCTGACGGCAAGCATCGATGCCGCTGGTCGCATCGGTCGTGACATCGATCGCCGGCTCGCGGCTGCCGGAGAGCTGGATCAGGTGCTGCGGGACTCCGCGGGCTGACTGGAGAACGAGCGGGGAAGCCGGAGGGTAAACGTCGAGCCCTGGCCTTCGCTGCTCTTCACGTCGATGTCGCCGCCCATCACCCGCGCGAGGTCGCGGCTGATCGCCAGGCCCAGCCCGACGCCGCTCGCGGTGGCCTCGGTGCTCGAGCCAAGCTGCACGAACGGCTGGAAGATGAGCTGCCGCTTGTCCTCGGGAATCCCCGGGCCGTTGTCGCTCACGGAGATAGCGACGCTGGTCGGGTCACAGTGGACGCTCACGCGAATGTGGCCGCCGGCCGGCGTGTACTTCACCGCGTTGCCGATCAGGTTGAGCATGATCTGGTCGAGGCGGTCGCGGTCGGCCCACACGCCGAGGTCGGGGTCGCAGCCGTCGAAGTCGTAGCGGAGATCCTTGCCCGTGGCCTGTGGCGCGATCATGTCGGCGAGGCGCTCCAGCGCGTCGTGCAGCGGGACGTGCCGGATCTCGACCTGCACCTTGCCCGCCTCGATGCGCGCGAAGCTGAGCACCTGGTCGACGAGCGCGCTCAGGTGCTTGCGGCTGCGCTGGAGCCGGCCGAGGGCGTCCGACTGCTTGTCGGTCACCGGCCCGAGGACCGAAAGCTCCAGCAGCTCGGCGTACCCGGCGATGGCGTTGAGGGGCGTGCGAAGCTCGTGGCTCATCGACGCGAGGAACTGCGCCTTGGCGGCGTTCGCCGCCTCGGCCTCGGCTTTCGCCTGCTGGGCTTCGGCGAATAACCGGGCATTGTCGATGGCGTACGCGGCGCGATTCGCGAGGCGCTCGGCGAACCAGAGGTCCGCCTCCGTGTACTTCCGCCGCGACTCGGCGGAGATGAAGCTGATCGCGCCGATCATGCGGCCGCGCGCCTCCATCGGCACGACCATCGCCGAGTAGAGCCCGAGCTCGCGGATGACGCGCCGCTCCTCCTCGGTCGATGCCGCGGCGGCGAGGAGCTCGTCGTCGATCTCCGGATAGAGCTCGGGCTTCCCGGTGCGCAGCACCTGCGGCACGCCGGTGGGCGTGTCGAAGCGCGGGGGGTTCACGCGGGAATACTCCTCGACCCACTTCACGCGCTCCGGATTGCGGTGCATCATCGCGAGGTTCTCGTACCGGCCGCTCTCGTCGCCGATCGCGATGGAGCACCAGTCGGAGAGGTCCTGGACGGCGAGCGATGCCACGGTCGCGAGGGTCTGCTTGTAATCCAGCGACGACGCCAGCGCCTCGGAGGCGTCGGCCAGCAGCCGCTGCGCATTCGCCTGGTGCTTCCGCTCGGTGATGTCCTGGCCGCTGCCCAGCATGGTGGCCGGCCGGCCATCAGGGCCGAGGATCACCCGCCCGCGGCCGTGCACCCAGCGCACCGTGCCGTCGGGCCAGACGACGCGATGGTCATAGGAGAACGACGAGCCGGTCTCGAGAGAGTGCCTGACGGCGGCGTGCACCATCTCGCGGTCGTCGGGATGGATGAACTGGTCGAACTTGTCGAAGACCAGCTCGATCGATGCCGGCTCGAGGCCGTAGATGCGGTACATCTGGTCCGACCACGTGATCCGGTCGGTCTTGATGTCCCACTCCCAGCTCCCGAGCTGGGCGCTGCTCTGCGCCTGGGCGAGAAAGTCGCGGTTGCGCGTCAGCTCGTCGTTCAGGGCCGCCAGCTCCTCGGAGGTCTGCTCCAGCTCCTCCTGGAGGGACTGCGACTCCTCCATCTGGATCTCGAGCTCGACGTTCTGGTCCTGGAGCACGTCGGCCTGCTCGGCGACTTCGACGCCGAGGCGCCGCTGCGTGGATGCCAGCCAGCTGATGATCGTCGCCGTGACGCCGAAGGCGACGAGTGACAGCACCTCGCCCGGGCGGGTGAAGCTGAAGGTGAAGGCCGGCTCGAAGACGAAGTAGTCGACCGTGAGGATCGCGACGACGATCACCATGATCGCCGGGCCGAATCCGCCCACCAGCGCGGCCGCGCTCACCGCCAGGTAGAAGAGGACGAACGGCACCCGCTGGAGGTCGGCGCGGAGCGCGATCGTCAGCGCCATGGCGGCGCCGGCAAGCAGCGCCGCCATCGCCCAGCCCACCCACGGCTTGCCGCGCCAGCTCTCCGGGACGGGAAGGACCCCTCGCTGCGGCGGGGAGCTGCGGCGAGGGGTCCCTGATACGAGCTGGACGGGGGGTTCGTGCACGCCGGAAAATCGCTGGCCCGTCGCCTTTCTGCTACCCGTCAGCCGCTATCGGATCACCCGCATGGGCCGGACGTAGAAGTTCTCGTTCACACGGAACTCGGACTCCGGGACGGCGAGGCGGATGGACTTCCAGCTTTCCGTCGGCCGGAGCAGGGCGTCCGGTCCCGCGCCGACGTGCGCGCGAACCGGCATGTCGAAGCCGGGAATGACGTCGCTCCACCGGTACCACAGCGTCGAGCCCTGGATGTCGTACTCCAGGATCGGGATGCGGGTGGTCATCAGGTACTGGGTGAAGACCTTGTCGAAGTTGATCCCCGTGCTGGCGTTGATGTACTCCTCGATCTGGCGGCCGCTGACCGTCTGGTGCCAGAAGGTGCGGTTCAGTCCGCGCAGGGTCGCCCTCCACTTCGCGTCGTCGTTGACGATCTGGCGCATGGTGTGGAGCATGGCGCCCCCCTTGTCGTACATGTCGCCGGAGCCTTCGGCGTTCACGCCGAAGTGCCCGATGATCGGGGCATCGTTCCTGATGATCGCGCGCTGGCCGATGGTGTACTTCGCGCCATCCGCCTTGTTCGTCAGGCACTCCTGGTAGAGGTTCTCGGCGTAATTGCCGAAGCTCTCGTGGATCCACATGTCGGCGTGGTCGGCCGCGGAGATGTTGTTGCCCCACCATTCGTGCGCCGTCTCGTGCACGATGATGAAGTCCCAGGTGAGGCCGAGGCCCGTGCGCGACCGGTCGCTGCCGAGGTAGCCGTTTTTGTACTTGTTGCCATAGGCGACGGCGCTCTGGTGCTCCATGCCGAGGTGCGCCGTCTCGACGAGCTTGTAGCCGTCCTCGTACCAGGGGTACGGGCCGAACCAGTGCTCGAAGCACTTGATCACCGACTTCGCCTGGGCGAACTGCTTCCGCGCCGTGTCGGCGTGATACGAGAGCGGATAGAAGTCCATGGTCAGCCTGCCGCGCTCACCGACGATGGTGTCGGCGAAGTGCGCGTACATGCCCGCGTTCACGGCGACGTTGTAGTTGTTGATCGGGTTCGAGACGAACCATTCCCAGGTCGTCGTGCCGTCACCGTTCTTCGTCGTCTTCCGGAGGCGCCCGTTCGAGACGTTCATGATCGGGTCGGGCACCGTGATGGCGATGCGCTGGCTGTCCGGCTCCTCGCGCGAGAGGTCCTTGTTGGGCCACCACACGCTGGCGCCGAGTCCTTCGTTGGTCGTCGAGAAGAAGGGACGATTCAGGCTGTCCACGCCCCAGCCGAAGCCGCCGTCCCAGGGCGGCCGGACGGCGACGCGCGGGCGGCCGTGGTAGTAGATGGTGATCGTCTTCATCGCGCCGCGCGCGGGCGCGGCGGGGAGCTGGACGAAGAGCGCGTTGCCCGGCTGCGGCGTGGTGTCGGCCGGCGCGCCGCCGCGTCCGCCCATCCGGACGGGCCTGATGGAGTCACGGCGGAACTGGAGGCGCTGGCCGTCCTGGATCATGCTGTCCACGACGAGCGGCGGCTGGAGGTCGATCTGCATTTCGGTCGCCGGCCGCAGCACGCGATAGGTGATGCCGTTCGAGCCGCGGATGGTGCTGTCGTCCGGGCTGATCGCGACCTTCAGGTCATAGAAGGTGACGTCCCACCAGCTCCGTGCGGGCGAGTTGGTGCCGCGGAGGGTGTCGGCGCGCGTGAACGCGGTGCGCTCCTGCGCCGCGGCCACGGACGAAGCGAGAGCGAGGAGAAGATAGGCAGGGAGTCGGCGCATGGGTCCCATTGGTGTTATGCCTCGTTTCGACACCGCCGGATCCGGCGGCGTGAGGTGCTTCCGAAAGCTCGCTTCCACCAACGTTATCGCCAATGCTCTGGCGCAAATCCCCGGGCGCTCACACACTGGACCCCACCTACTCCGACGGAGGAATACACCATGTCCCTGTCGCGCGCAGTCGCAGCCATCCCCGCCCTCACGCTGTTCGTCGTCATCGCCGCCGCCCCCCGCGCCTCGCGCGCGCCGGTGCCCGAGACGGATCCGCCGTACTGCTGGCACGACAAGTGGACCGATCCGTCCACGTACCATTGCGGTGACACGACATCCCTGTCGGACAACATCGCGTCGCTCGACGGTCCCCGGGACGTCATGCGGGCGTGGGGCCCGTCCGCGGAGGCGGAGTCCTTCCAGTCGGGGCCGGACACACTGGTCGTGCGAACCACCAACCGCGGACTGATTCGCATCCCGCTGCCCGCGGGCTACGACGGAATCCTGCTCTCGAAGTTCGCCGTGGATACCTTCCTCGCCGTCGCCGCGCGCGATGCCGGCCAGCCGGAACGAGCGGACAGCATCAGGGCCTGGGCCGCGCGCAACTGGGGCAACGAAGACCGGATGTGGCTCGGCTGCTTTCACTTTCCCGAGGGCCCGGGCTGGCGCTGCTCCAACGCGCGCTGGGTCAATCCCCGCAACGTGACGGCCATCAACATCATCCACCATGCCCGCGGCATGCGGTACGTGCTGAGGCCCGGGCGCGGCGCCGACGCGGTGATGGTGACCAAGGCGGCGTGCGAGAAGCTCCTCCTCCAGTACTATGAGAAGAAGTACCGCGGACTGGAAGGGGCGATCAACGCCGCGAGGTGGCCCTAGCCGTCGCGACCAGCGCCCTGAACCGCGGTTCGTCGCGCAACGGGACGAACCATGGATCATGGAGCAGGCCCATTTCGGTCGCGCCCCCGCCCCGTACGTGCTCCTCGAGCAGGCGAAGCGCTTCATCGCGCTCGCCGGCGAGGAGCGCGACGTACGCGGCTTCGTGCCGGGCGTCCGCGACCGTGACTCGATCGAGCATCGACCGCGCGCTGTCCCGGAGCCCGGCCCGCGCCGCTACGGCCGCGACGAGCAGCCGCCGATAGGTCCGGGTCGCCGCGAGCATCCCCCGCGAGTCCTGGCTCTCGATGTCGCGCAGGAGCGCCCAGGCGCTGTCCACGTCGCGTCGCGTCCTGCCGGTCCAGCCGACGAGCGTCAGCCCGCATTCGGCGAACCTGGGATCCGTGCGGCTGTGCATCAGGCCGATCCGGCACCAGTCTCGCGCATCGTCGAAGCGGCCGGCGCGCAGCGACGTCCTGAAGCCGAGCTGCGCCACGCGAGGCAGCTCGAAGAACGCGTCGGCTTCGTAGGCGAGGCGGGCCGCCTCGACGGCATCGGCATAGCGTCCGTCGGCATCGCGAAGCTCGGCGAGCGTGAAGAGGGCAAGCGGCATGGATGGCCGCCGGGCGAGTGCCGACGCCACGTCCCGGTCCACCAGCGGGCGAAGTGAATCGGCGCCGCCCCGCCGCCATAGCGCCAGCAGGATCGATGCGCGCAGCGCGGTCGCCTCGACGAGGTCCGGCTGCCGGCGCAACGCCTCCTCGACGTGCCCGAGCCCCTTCTGCTTCCAGAGCTGGTCGCGCAGGGGAGGCGGCATCTCGAAGTACCGGGCCGAGTCCGCGCCATCCGGATGCACGGCGAGGATCGGCTGCGAGACCGCGAGGCGCGCCCGCTTGAGGGAGGGTACGCCCCACGTGGCGTCGAGCGACTCCGCGCGCGCGAGCATCCGGTCGGCCGCCCGATAGCGTTCGGCGGCCGAGGCGGCCCGGCCGAGCGTGATGCCCTCGATCACTCCGGTGCGCGCGAGCGCGGTGGCGCGCTGCGCCAGATCCCACGCGTCACGCGACCTCGTCTGCCCTTCGGCGGCCCGGCTCGAGAGGATGTTGCCCAGGCGCTGGCGCAGCGAAACCCCGACCTGGTCGACGAGCCGGCCCGGCAGCGCGTAGGCGAGCGCGATCGGCGCCGTGACGGAATCGCTGCCCAGCAGCTCCCCGTGCTGCGCGCCGATCAGCCGCAGCACGATGGTGATCGAGTCGCGCGTCGCCCTGGCGCTTCCGCCGATGAGCGTTCCCGCGCGGAGCATGCGGCCCATGCTGTCGAGCGGGATGGGCGCCGCGCGAAGGCCTCGCACCGCCTCCGACGACGACACGACGAGCGGCGGGAGCCCGGCCAGCAGGTTCGTCAGGTCCTCGCTGATGCCGTCGACGAGGTACGAGGGAAGCGCGTCCGGAGACCGGTTGTCGAGGTAGAGCACCGCGACGCGGCGCGGATCGCCGTCGGGGATCGCGGTCGACGCCGGCCTCGCCCTGAACGATCCACTCGCGAACGCGAGCGCGGCGACGACCGCCAGCGATGCGACCGCGATGGCCGGCCACCAGCGACGGCGCTTCAGGCTCGCCGTCGAATCGGCCGTGGAGGCGGGAGTCCCCGCGAGATCCACGGCGTCGAGCGCCGCCGCGAGCTCCTCGGCGTTGCGGTACCGGTCGGCCGCCGAAGTCGCCAGCGCCTTGTCCAGCACGGCCTGGAGCCCGACCGGCACCGACGGCCGGTAGACGTGAACGGGGCGCGGCGAATGCGAGATGCGCTGGGCCAGCACCGCCTGCGCCGTCGGTCCCACGAACGCCGGCATCCCCGCGAGCATCTCGTAGAGCACGCAGCCGAGGCTGTACACGTCGGTGCGGCCGTCGAGCGTGGTTTCCCCCATGGCCTGCTCCGGGCTCATGTACGCCGGAGTGCCGCGGACGATGCCCGTCGACGTCGTCGAATCGGTGGCCGACCGCTCGAGCGCGCGGGCGATGCCGAAGTCCGCGAGCGTCGCCTGGCCGCCGGTGAAGAGGATGTTCTCCGGCTTGACGTCGCGGTGCACCAGGTTGTGGCCGTGGGCGAAGGCGAGGGCGCGCGCCACCTGGACGGTGATCGTCACCGCGTCCGGGATCGGCAGCTGCTTCTCGCGATCCAGCCGCTGCCGGAGCGTTCCGCCGTCCATGAACGGCAGGACGCAGAAGGGCCTGCCCTCGAACTCGCCCGACGCGAGCAGCGGCAGGATGTTGGGGTGCGACAGCTCGGCGGTGCGCCGGATCTCCCGGAAGAAGCGGTCGGTGCTGATCGTGCCGACCAGCTCGTCGCGCATGACCTTGAGCGCGACCATCCGTCCGGCGTCGCGGTCGCGGGCGAGATACACCACGGCGGTCGCGCCTCGTCCGAGCTCGCGCTCGACGACGTAGCGATCGATGGCCATCCCGAGGGACATCGGCGTCGCCTTTCCCATGTGGCCCGCGTTGCGGAGACGGGCCTAACATGCGGGCGGGGAAGGGCACCCGCCAGCGGGCTCGTCGCGGCGAGCCCGCTGACGCTCAGGGGAGGGTCTGGGGGACCGGCAGCGGGGTGTCCGGCCGTCCGACGCGAAGAAGCGCCGACGGGGAGGGGGCGAGATCGAACGCGCGAGCGAATTCCCCGGTGACGACCGCCGTGACGTCGCCCAGCGGCACCGGGCGGCCGATCTCCCGCTCGATGGAGGTCATCGTCACGTCGGCGATGCCGCAGGGGACCATCAGGTCGAAGTACGAGAGGTCCGTCGAGACGTTGAGGGCGAACCCGTGCCAGGTGACCCAGCTGCGCGCGTGGACCCCGATCGACGCGATCTTGCGGTCGCCGACCCAGACGCCGGTGTACTTCTCCTTCCGTCCTCCCGCGATGCCATACGTGGCGAGGGCGTCGATCAGCACCTGCTCGAGCTGGCGCAGGTACCAGTGCAGGTCCTGGCGGTGCCGGGTGAGGTCGATGATCGGGTATCCGACGAGCTGTCCCGGGCCGTGAAACGTGACGTCGCCGCCGCGCTCGATGTCGAAGAGCTCCACGCCCCGGGAGGCCAGCAGCGCCGGATCGGCGAGCAGGTTTCCCTGCTTCGTCGAGCGGCCGAGGGTGACGACGGGATCATGCTCGACGAGCAGCAGCGTGTCCGGGCGCTCGCCGGCGATGCGCTCGGCGGCGACCCGGCGCTGGAGCTCGAGGACCTCGCCGTACGGGCGTCGGCCGAGGTCCTCGACCAGCAGCACGCGGTCGGTCACGCCGCGGTGAGCTGGCTGGTGCAGTGGGGGCACCGGGTCGCCGCCGGATCGATGGCCATGCGGCAGAAGTCGCACGTCTTCGTCGGGGCCGGCGCGTCCTCCTTCACGAACATCCTCGTCATCCGCCAGGCGACGAAGCCCACGATGAGGAAATTCAGCAGGGCGGCGAGGAAGCTGCCGACCCCGAACTGCACCGACCCGATGGCTATCGTCAGCTTCTGCCACTCGCCGCCCGGCGTGATGGCGCCGACCACGGGCATGATGAACGAGTCGACGAACGCCTTGACCAGCACCTGCAGCGCCGCGCCCACCACCACCGCGATCGCCAGCGAGACGATGTTCTGCTTCAGCAGGAACTTCCGGAAGTCCGACACGACGGCGTGATCGGTGATGCGCCGGACGATCTGTCGCTGTTCCATGTAGCCTCCGTTTATGTCATCCCGAGCGCGATGACGGATCTGCCGCAGCTCGGGATGACGGTGGTCAGGCGTGCAGCATCCTGCCGAGCGAATCGAGGGCGGCTTCGGCCACGGCTTCGGACAGCGTCGGGTGCGCGTGGATCGCCAGATCCACCTCCTCGACCGTGAACTCGTTCTC
>CAMLHT010000076.1 GCA_946479895.1 uncultured Gemmatimonadota bacterium
CGGCCGAACGTCGGCAAGTCGGAGCTCTTCAATCGCATCATCGGCGAGCCGACTGCCATCGTCTCCGACGAAGCCGGCACCACGCGCGACCGCAACTTCGCGCGCGCCGAGTGGGCCGGCCGCAACTTCTGGCTCGTGGACACCGGCGGGCTCAATGACGATCCGTCGGCGCAGATGGACGTCGAGATCCGGAAGCAGGTCGACGCGGCGATGGGCGAGGCGGACCTGCTGCTCTTCGTCGTGGACGCGAAGGCCGGCATCCACCCGGTCGATTATCACGTCGCCGAGCTCCTGCGCTCGGCCGGCCGCCCCTGGCTGCTCGTGGCGAACAAGGTCGACGACCCGCGCGACACGGCCTACTACGAGTTCTACAACATGGGGCTCGGGGATCCGTTCCCGGTCTCGGCCATCAACGGGAAGGGCTCGGGCGACCTGCTGGACGTGATCGTCGAGAAGCTGCCCGAGTCCCCGGCGGAAGACGATACCGCCATCCGCGTGGCCGTCATCGGCAAGCCGAACGTCGGCAAGTCGTCGTTCGTGAACCGGCTGCTCGGCGAGACGCGCCTGGTCGTGTCCGACATCCCGGGGACGACCCGCGATTCGATCGACACGCCGATGAAGTACCATGGCCAGGACCTCATCTTCATCGACACCGCCGGCCTCCGCCGCCAGTCGAAGCTGGAGGACGGCATCGAGTTCTACTCGTCGCTGCGCACCCGGAGGGCCATCGAGCGCTCCGACATCTGCATCCTGATGCTCGACGCGACCGAGGGCGAGATCCAGAACCAGGATTTCAAGATCGCGGCGCTGGCCTGGGAGACGGGGCGCGGCCTGATCGTCGTGGTCAACAAGTGGGACATCGCGGCGAAGGACGACAAGGCGGCCGCGAAGTACGAGAAGGCGGCGCGGGAGAAGGCGCCGTTCCTGAACTTCGTGCCGTTCCTCTTCACCTCCGCGCTCACGGGGCAACGCGTCACGAAGGTGCTCGACGTGATCCTCAAGGTGAACGAGGAGCGTCACAAGCGGATTCCCACCTCGGCGATCAACGAGCGGCTGGCCGAGCTGCTCGCCCGCCGGCAGCCGCCGCAGGCCGCGGGCCGGGACATCCGCCTCAACTACGCGACCCAGGTGGAGACGGCGCCCCCCTCGATCGCGGTGTTCGGCAACAACCCCGACCTCGTCGCGGAGCACTACATCCGGTTCCTGCACAATGGCTTTCGCGAGACGTACCCGTTCGAGGGCAATCCGCTGCGCATCCTGATGCGCCGCAAATCCTGACATGACGCTGGTGCTCGCGTTGCTCGCCGCCTACGCAATCGGGTCGATCCCGGCGGCGTACCTCGCGGGCAAGTCGAGAGGGATCGACCTGCGCAAGCACGGCTCGGGGAACCTCGGGGCCACGAACGTGTTCCGGGTGCTCGGGCCGCGCATCGGCGTGGCGGTGTTCCTGTTCGACATGCTCAAGGGCGCGCTCCCGGTCCTCTACTTCTGGCGCTGGGTCGATCCGTCCATCGCGTCGCCGGTGATCGTGCATATCCTGTGCGGCATCGCCGCCATCACCGGCCACGTGCGGCCGATGTGGCTCGGGTTCGGAAAGGGGGGGAAGGGCGTCGCGACCGCCGGCGGGGTGTTTCTCGCGCTCGCGCCGGTCGAGACGTCGCTGGCCCTGGCCGCCTTCGCCGTGACGCTGCTCGCCAGCGGCTACGTCTCGCTCGGATCGCTCGTGGCCGCGACGCTGCTGCCGGTGCTCCTGCTCATCCGCGATGGCGCCCGCTCTCCGCTGTTCATCGTCTGCGCGATCGTCGCGGTGTTCGTCTTCTGGACGCACCGCGCGAACATCGACCGGCTGCGGCAGGGCACCGAGAACCGTTTCGGCAAGCGGGGCACGCGTCGGGCGCCCGGCGTCCTGGTGGCCATCGGTGTCGTCTCGGTCGTCGCCATCTACGTGGCGATGAGGCTCGGCTGATGCGCTGCGTCGTCATCGGCGGTGGCGCCTGGGGAACGGCACTCGCGCACGTGCTCGGCACCAACGGCCACGAGGTCGTGCTCTGGGCCCGCGAGCCGGAAGTCGTCGCCGCCGTGAACGAGCGTCACGAGAATTCGATGTTCCTGGCCGGGGCCGCGCTCTCGCCGGCGGTCCGGGCGAGCGGGGACCTCGCGGCCGCCCGTGACGCCGAGATCGTGCTGTATGCGGCGCCATCGGCGCACCTGCGCACCGTCGCGAAGGCGGCCGCGCCGCACCTGTCCGCGGCGGCGATCGTCGGCGTGGCCACGAAGGGGATCGAGGAAGGCACGCTGGCGCTGATGACTGACGTCGTGGCGGCCGAGCATCCTCGGCACGCGGTGGTGGCGGTCTCGGGGCCGAGCTTCGCGGCGGAGGTGGTCGCCGATCAACCGACCGCCATCGTCGCCGCGTCCACCGACCTCGATGCCGCGCACCGCATGCAGCACGCGCTGAGCAGCGCGACGCTTCGGGTGTACACGCAGAGCGACGTCGTGGGCGTGGAGCTCGGCGGCGCCCTCAAGAACGTCATGGCCGTGGCGACGGGCATCGTCGAAGGCGTGGGGCTCGGCTACAACTCCCGGGCCGCGCTCATCACGCGCGGGCTCGCGGAGATGAGCAGGCTCGGCGTGGCGCTCGGGGCGTCGGCGTCGACGTTCGCCGGCCTTGCCGGCCTGGGCGACCTCGTGCTGACCTGCACGGGATCGCTGAGCCGCAACCGCGCCATCGGCGAGGAGATCGGCCGCGGTGCCTCGCTGGCGGAAGCGCTGGCCGGCAAGCGGACGGTGGCCGAAGGCGTGGTCACCGCGCGCAGCGCGGGGCAGCTCGCCGCGAAGCACGACGTCGAGATGCCGATCGTGGAGATGGTCAACCGGATCCTGTTCGAGGGACATACCGCTCGTCGCGCCGTCGCCGACCTGATGGCGCGCGAGCTTCGACCGGAGCAAGACACGTGAGTCCAGCCGATCCAGTCCAGGAGTACTTCTCCATCGGTGAAGTCTGCGAGCTCACCGGACTTCGCCCCCACGTGCTGCGGTACTGGGAGAGCCAGTTCCGGTTCCTGAGCCCGACCAAGAACCGCTCGGGGAACCGGGTCTACCAGCGGCGCGAGGTGGACCTGATCATGCTGGTCAAGCACCTGCTGTACACCGAGAAGTACACCATCGAGGGAGCGCGGCAGAAGGTGGACGAGCACAAGAAATCCATGGACCTGAAGCAGGCCGCCCGGGGCGCGCTCAACATCGAGGCACTCGAGGCGCTGGAGGGCGAGCTGCGCGCCCTCATCGAGGCGCTGGACGAAGACGCCGCTTCCGAGTGACGATGCGTTTCCTGGCCACGAACGACGACGGCATCCTTGCTCACGGGCTCGAGTGCCTGGTGGCGGCCGCCGAGCCGCTCGGCGAGGTGACCGTCGTCGCGCCGGATCGGGAGCAGAGCGCGACCAGCCACTCGCTCACGCTGCACCATCCGCTGCGGCCCCTGAGGCGCGGCGACCGCCGCTGGCAGGTGGACGGAACGCCGACCGATTGCGTGATGCTCGCGATCGAGGCGCTGATGCCGGAGAAGCCCGACTGGGTCCTGAGCGGCATCAACCACGGCCAGAACATGGGCGAGGACGTGCTGTACAGCGGCACGGTGGCCGCGGCGATGGAAGGCCTGAGCCTCGGCGTCCCGGCGATCGCCATCTCGTTCGCCGGCGGAGACCTGCGCGCCGACGTCACCCGACTCCGCGACCAGGTCGCCACGCTGACGAAGGTGCTGTCGCACATCGTGACGCTGCCGACCTTTCCGGCGAACACGCTGCTCAACATCAACCTCCCGCCGGTGCCCATCGAGCGTCTTCAGGGCATCCGCCTGACCCGCCTCGGCCGGCGCATCTACTCGCAATCGGTGACGCCGCTCAAGGATCCGTGGGGGCGGGAGATCTACTGGATCGGCGGAGGCGCGATCTCCTGGACCGGCGAGCCTGACTCCGATTTTCGGGCGATCGACGAAGGCTACGTTTCCATCACGCCGTTGCATCTCGACCTGACCCATCACAGCCTGCTGCAGGAAGCCAAGACGTGGTGGAAAGAGCTGTAGAGCCCGAGTTCCGCGGCGCGCGCCTGCGCCTCGTCGAAGAGCTGCGATCGAAGGGCATCCGTGACCTCGCCGTCCTGCGCGCCTTCGAGAAGGTGCCGAGGCATCAGTTCGTGTCCACCGGCATTCGCCACCGGGCCTACGAGGACACGCCGCTGCCGATCGGGAATGGCCAGACGATCTCGCAGCCGTACATCCACGCGCATTACCTGGAGCTGCTCGGCCTGAAGGGGACCGAGAAGGTCCTCGAGATCGGCACCGGAACGGGCTACCAGACCGCGCTCCTCGCACAGCTCGTCCCGCAGGTGTTCTCGATCGAGCGCATCGCGGCGCTGAGCACGCAGGCGCGGGCGAACCTCGAGAAGCTGGGCGTGAACAACGTCTCGCTGCTCGTCGGCGACGGCACGCTCGGCTGGACGGCCTACGCGCCGTTCGACGCGATTCTCGTGAGCGCCGGGTCGCCATCGGTTCCGCAGCCGCTGCTCGACGAGCTGGCGGATGGCGGGCGCCTCCTCATCCCGGAAGGCGACCTCGAGACGCAGCACCTCATGATGTACACCCGGCGCGGCGAGCGCGTCGAAAAGCGCGAAGTCGCCCCGGTGCGGTTCGTCCCGCTCATCGGCAGTCACGGGTGGGAGAACGGGAAGTCGGATTGACGCGCCGGCACGTGGTGGTGCGCGGCCGCGTCCAGGGCGTCGGCTTTCGCTGGTTCGTGCGGGAGCACGCGCGGTCGCTGGGGTTGTCCGGGTGGGTGCGCAACCGGATCGACGGCATGGTGGAGCTCGATGTCGCCGGCCCCGACGAGAAGGTCGCCGAGCTGATGACCCAGGTCGCCGAGGGTCCGGATGGCGCGGTGGTCGCCGCGATCGAGGACGTTCCGATCGCCGATCCTGGCGTCCAGCTTCCCAGCCCATTCACGATCGAGAGGTAGCGACATGGAGCAGCTCGAGGCGGACGTCCGGAAGGCGGTCCGCGACGTACCCGACTTTCCGAAACCCGGGATCGTCTTCAAGGACATCACGCCGCTGCTCGCCGACGCGGATCTGTTCAAGCGGACGACGCGAGCGATGGCCGAGCCGTTCATGGAGGCGGGCATCACGCACGTCGTCGCCATCGAGAGCAGGGGCTTCCTTCTCGGGGCCCCGGTGGCGCAGATCCTCGGGGCCGGGCTGATTCCCGTCCGGAAACCGGGCAAGCTGCCGGCAACCACGGCGTCGGTGGAGTACGCGCTCGAGTATGGGACCGACCGGCTGGAGATCCATGCCGATGCCTGCGACCACGGGGCGCGCGTGCTGATCGTCGACGACGTGCTGGCGACCGGCGGGACGGCGCAGGCGACCGCGGAGCTGGTGCGGGGCCGCGGAGCGGTGGTCGCCGGGTTTTCGTTCCTGATGACGCTGTCGTTTCTGGGCGGGGCGCGGCGGCTCGACGGCAGCCCGATTCACCAGGTGATCCGGTACTGATCCGGACGAGCCCGCGACACCGGGCACTGGTATAACACGTTCAACGAAGTAGGTTTACGGGTTGCGGTACAGCGGCCGGACGAAGTTCCTCCGGACCTGCCTGAGCTGGTTCACGCCCCTGTAGCTCAGATGGATAGAGCAGCGGTTTCCTAAACCGTTGGCCGCGTGTTCGAATCACGCCAGGGGTACTGGATGACGACCTTCGCGGACAAGCCCCTCAATACCTGAAATCAGACGATGACAAATCCGGAGTTGACCAACCTCGAGTCCGACGACCGGCTCGACCTCATGGAGTGGTTCCAGGCGAACACGCGCTGGATCTCCATTGGCGCGGCCGTCGTGGTCGTGGCCGGCGCGGGGTGGTGGATCTACAGCCAGTCGAAGCTCCGGAAGGAGCAGAATGCCGCCCAGGCGCTGTTCATGGCCAAGCAGTCCATGCAGGCCGGTAACCTGGTCCTGGCCCAGTCGGACCTGAGCAAGCTCGTCAGCCGGTACAAGGGAACGTCTTCGGGGTCCGAGGGGGCCATGATCCTGGCCCAGATCGACTACGACCAGGCCAAGTATCAGGAAGGCATCACAGTGCTGGAATCGGCCGCGGAGTCCGCTCCGGACCCGATGGAAGTCCAGATGCGGAGCCTGATCGGGGACGGGTACCTCTCGATGAAGAACGCGGCGTCCGCGGCCAAGGAATTCGAGAAGGCTGCCGAGTTGGCGGGCCGGGACATCGAGCGTGCGAACCAGCGGGCACGGGCAGCGCGGGCGTACATGACGGCCGGCGACACCGCAAAGGCGCGTCAGATCTGGGCCGACCTGGCGGCCGACGAGTCCATCCCGTCGGTGGCCGCCGAAGCCAAGGTTCGCCTCGGGGAGATGACGGCTCGGCCCGCAAAGGCGAGCTAAAGTAGTTTCTCAAGTCCAGATCCAGGCGCAGGAAGACGCCGGCTCGTCCATCAGGGACGGGCCGGCGTTTCACATTCCGGGCTGGACAGTGTGGCGTGATAGCGTCAGGATGCTGATACGCCTAACCGATCCATGCGCAAGTTAACCTGAGTGTATTCGTATAAGAGACATTATGTAAACTACAACTGAGGATAACTGTGGGAAACTGGTCGTGCTGTGGATTCCCGGCGCTGATCGATGCCGCCGGCTCGGTCCCGGGCCTCGTCCTACAGCTCGGCGAACCGGCCCTCGAAAACGAACTGCGCCTCACCCGACAGGCTCGGCCGCCAGCCATCCGGGGTGCGCTCGAGCCGGACCTGAAGCGTTCGGCCGGACCGGGTCCGAAGCCGGATCGGCCCCGTGGCTCCCGTCCACGTCGCGATCAGAATGGCAGATGCGATCGCCCCCGTCCCGCAGGCGAAAGTCTCCCCTTCCACCCCGCGCTCGTAGGTCCGGATCGCCCAGTCGTCGCCCTGCCCGGAGACGAAGTTGACGTTCGCGCCCTGCGGCAGCGACTGGTGGTACCGAAGCGGCCGGCCGCGTCCGACGACGTCCACCTGCGACACATCGGGCACCTCGATGACGAGATGCGGGATCCCCGGCTTGGCGTAGCCTACCCGCCGCTCCGTACCCTCTGGCGGTATCCCCGAGGCTTCGGCACGCACCTCGGTGACCTCGTTCAGGTCGATTTCCGGGTTGCCATTTTCCAGAATGCGGGCGCGGATGATCCCGGCCCCGGTCTCGATGGCCAGCGATTCCGGCCGGGCTGCCCCGAGCCGGACCGCCAGGCGGGTCGTGCAGAGCGTGGCGTTGCCGCACAGGTCAGCGAGCGTGCCGTCCCGGTTCAGGTAGACGAGCTTCACGTCGGCCCTGTCGGATGGCTCGAGGAACACGATGCCGTCCGCGCCGATCCCCGTGGCGCGGGCGCAGAGCCGGTCGATGACCGCGGGATCCGCGAGCTCGCCCGGCGCCTTCCGGCGGGCATCGACCATCACGAAGTCGTTGCCCGACCCGCTCATCTTCACGAATTCCCGCCCCGTGTACGATGACATGGCGCTCAGAGCTTGCCGAAGGCGGCCAGAAGCCGGAGCCGCCAGACCATCCAGACGGCCTCGCGCACGATTGCGCCCGACATCTTGCTGGTCCCCTCGGTCCGGTCGACGAAGACGATCGGAATCTCGACGATCCTGAAGCCCCGCTTCCAGGCCCGGAAGCTCATCTCGATCTGAAACGCATAACCGTTTGATTTTACGGCGTTTAGATCGATCGCCTCAAGTACTTTCCTATGGAAGCACTTGAATCCGCCGGTCCCGTCCCACACCGGAAGGCCGGTAACCCACCGCGCGTACACGTTGGCGAAGTAGCTGAGGATCAGCCGGGAGATGGGCCAGTTCACGACCGTGACCTTCCCGTCGCGGTACCGGGAGCCCAGCACCAAGTCGGCCTCCTCGGCCGCCCGCAGGAACTGCGGGAGGTGCGAGGGATCGTGGGAGAAGTCGGCATCCATCTCCATGACCAGGTCGTACTTCCGCTCGATCGCGATCCGGAAGCCGGCAAGGTAGGCCGTTCCCAGCCCCATCTTCTTCGGCCGGCGATGGATGTGGATGCGGCCCGGGTGGCGCGGGATCAGGCGCTCGACGATCTCCGCGGTTCCATCCGGTGAGCCGTCGTCCACGATGAGCATCTCGATGCGCGGATCCTGCGAGAGGACGGTGTCGATCATCCGCTCGATGTTCTCGCGCTCGTTGTACGTCGGCACGATGACCAGGACTCTCGCGTTTGCGAGCGAGCCCTGTCCGGTGTGCGCAGGCGTCGGGTCAACCATGATGCGAATCGTTCAGGCGGCGGTGGCCGCCGGTACCAGCGGGCGGCGTTTGTCGGAGACGACCCCGACAATGAGCAGGACTGCGGCCACGAGGAGCGCCACGAGGGTGATGAGCTTGCCGCGCGCGTAGCTCGGATCGCTGAACGTGACTTCCACCTGCCTGGTTGCCGGCGTCAGCCCGACCCCGATCAGGTTGTAGTTCACCCGGCTCACCGGGAGGGCCGCGCCGCCGGAGCTGGCCTGCCATCCGGGATAGAAGTTCTCCGAGAGAACCAGGACTGCGCCGTCCGTCGGCGCTCCCGTCAGCTCGATCGAGAGCCGGCCGGGCGCGTACGATTTCACCGTCGCCCGCGCCGTCGTCGGGGCGAGCTGCGAGGCATCCTTCACCGGCAGCGACGCGCCGGTGTCGACGATGGCGGCGAGCGTCGGCTCGAAGCGAGGATTGAGCACCGTCGGAAGCACCTGCTCCGGCTGGGCGCGCACCGCTCCGCCCGCCACCCATGCATAGGGGTTCGGCATTCCGATGCGGTACGCGTAGACCATCGAGCCGGCGGCGTTGCGCACCGGTCCCGCGAGCTTCACGAAGGGCGGAATCCCCATCTGGGTCGCGGCCTGCGCCAGGCTCGCCTCGTCGGCATCGGTATAGAAGTACCGGACGTTCTCGTGCCGCCAGAAGGTCGGGTTCATCTTCACCTGGCCGGAATCGAGTGCCAGCATGCGCCGGTAGATATCCAGCTCGTTGCCCTGCTCACCCTCGACCGTGCGGACGAGATGGTTCATGAGCGCGCCCTTCCGGAAATACGGATCGAGCGGCTCGACGCCGCGCCCCGTCCGGATCAGCAGCGCCCTTCCCGGTTCGCCGGACTTCTCGATGTCCGCCTTGATGGCGTCGATCGCCGGATCGCTGGCGAACGTCACCGAGGCCGGAGGCATGTACTGCCAGTAGTGGCGCTCGATGGTCCACAGGTCCACGGCGAGCAGCACCATAAGCGCGGTGGCGGCCTGCCGGGCTGCCACCCGGTTGCCGAGGTATGCCCAGACGACGCCGGCCGCGAGGGCCACGAAGGCGAAGGAGCGCCAGGCCCCGAGGATGGCGTCGGTAGTATTCGCCTCGGCGCGGTCGGCGAAGCCGTAGTACTGCAGCGCCTGCTCGCGAATGCCCGAATCGAACGCCATGCCGATGAAGCCCATCGCCATGCTGACGAGGAGCCGGTAGCCACCGATGCTGATGAAGATCGCGAACAATCCGGCGGCAATGGCCCACGCCGGCGCATACCGCCGGCTGACCTGGCGCCGGAGCACGCGCTCGGTACCGATGGCCGCGAGCACCGCCACGGCGAACGCCGACACGTAGATCATCATGCTCGGCGCGCGCAGGTACTTCGTGTACGGCACGAGGATGAACAGCTTGTAGAGCGGCGTGTGACCGCCATAGGCCCACAGCAGCGCGACGATGCCCGTGGCGACCCAGAAGCGCTTGAACGACCTGTGCGCGCTCACACCGAACGCGGCGCCCATGAGCAGCAGCACGACCACGCCGAAGTAGTCGCTGTGGAAGTGGATGTTGTTCTGGCCCCAGTACTTGTCGAGGATCCCCGAGAACTGAGGGAGGTAGGCGTTGATCGTCTCCTCGATCGGGAACGAGAAGCTCGTCGCGGTGGCCCAGTCGTGGCCTGCGGCTCGAGGAGACCACGGCTTGTAGGCGAACGCCGGCGCGAACTGGATGGCGCCGATGAGGAGGCCAAGCACCACGCCGCCGCCGGCGAACGCCAGGCGCCGGACTCCGACGGCGGTCGGCAGCTTCCCCACTTCCTCATGCGTCGCGAAGGCGAGATAGAGAGCGAAGGCGCCGGCGGCGAGCAGCATGTACTGGAGGAGCTGCGGATGCGGCGACAGGACCGCGAGGCCGATGGTGATGGCGAAGGCCCCCCAGGCCCATGCCCGTCCATCACGTATGCCGCGGGTGAGAAGGTGCATCACCAGCGGGAACAGCGCGCTCACGAACAGCTTTCCGTCGTGCCCCGGCGACGCGTACCCGGCGATCGAGCCTGAAAGCATGTAGGCGAGCCCGCCGATCACCGCGGCGACGAACGGGAGGCGCCAGGCGCGAAGGAACAGGTAGGTGAACAGCCCGGCCAGGAAGAGGTGAATCGGGAATTCCCAGGTGATGGCCTGGGCCGTCCCCATGATCCACCGCAGGAGGAAGGTCGGGTAGAAGATGTCGCCGTGCATCGCGCCGACGTACGGCAGGCCGCCCTGGAGATACGGGCTCCACTGCGGGAATCCCTTCCCCTCCCGGAGGGACATCTCGGCGAAATGACGGAACGCGTAGCCGAGGGTGTACTGGTCGCTGCGGGTGTTGAAGAGGATCTGGCCGGTGAGCCCGGGCCACGCCAGCATCATGGTGCCCGCCGCGAAGATCAGCGACGCCCACAGGGTCGGCCGCGCCGGCTCGAACGGCGCGAGAGCGCTCCCTGACTCGTCGGTGTGGCGGGGACTAGCGGTCTTTTTCATCGGCCCGTGGGCGTCGGTAAGCGAGGAAGATTAACGCGGGCAGGACCTGAATGATGAGGAGCCAGAGCCGCGAGATGAGCGCGATGGCGACCGCCTCGGCGGACGTCGCCAGTCCGGCGATCTGCATCACCTTCTGGAGCGCCCCCTCCCTGGCCCCGATGCCGGCCGGGACGAAGAACGCGACATAGCCGATCACATATGACGTCGCGAACGCCGCGGTGTGTTGCACGACGGAGGGCGCCCCGGGGTCGAGAGTGCCGCGGTTCAAGCAGAGAAAGGCCGCGCCGTAGAGGAACCAGGCGAGCACGTTGGCGGCCGCGGACACCGCGATGATCCGGCCCGGGACGGGCTCGTCGGGCACGCTGGCGTTGAAGCGGCGTCGCGCGAAGCGGAAGGCCATGGGGACGATCGCCGGCAGCAGCAGCACGCCGAGGATTCCCAGCGCCGTGAGGGCCCACGCGATCCACGCATCCGGGCCCAGGTACGTCGTGAAGATCGCCGTCCCGGCGATGACCCCCACGGCCATGCCGGTGGCGATGTTGACCGCCGCGTTGATCACGGACGCGGCGCCGGCGGCGACGGGGCTGATGCCCTGCTCCGCCGACATCGCCCCCATCTGGAGGATGCCCCAGATCCGCCCGGGCAGCAGCGTGCCGAGGTTCGAGATGAACCAGATGCGGGCCCCGGTGAGGAACGGGATCCGGTCGCCGGACAGTCCGGTGACGATGTACAGCCAGCTCGCGATGAGGACCGCGTACGCCACGAGAACCAGCGCCGCGGAGACCGCGAGCCATCCCGGACGCAGCGACAGCGCAAGCTCCCCGCGCCGCACGGCGCCCACGGAGTCGATGACCATCCACCCGACCCAGACGAGGGCCGCGGCGAGGATCAGGGCCTTGAAGGCCCTGACCGGCGCGCTAGGTCGAGGCGACCGAGCGGTAGATGGTGGCGTAGCGGCGGGCGACGGATTCCGGGGCAAACGTGGCCAGAGCGTGGAGGCGCCCCGCCGCGCCCAGTGCGGCGCCTCGATCGGGGCTGGCGAGGAGAGCGTCGATGCTCTCAGCCAGCGCGCTCGCCGAGACGTTGTCGATGAGGATGCCGGTCCGGCCGTTGGAAACGACGTCGGACAGGCCGCCTGAATCGAACGCGATCACCGGCGTTTCGCACAGCTGTGCTTCGACGGCGACCAGCCCGAGACCCTCGTCGATCGAGGGAACGACGAGCGCGGTCGCCGACCGATAGTACTCGGTCAGCTCGTGCTGTGGAAGCGCGCCGATCCAGCGCACGCGCTGGGCGATCTCCAGCTCCCCCGCCAGCGCCTTGAGCCGGGCGCCATCCGGCCCGTCGCCGACGACGTCGAGGGTCGGCTCCGTGGTGGTGACCGCGAGGGCGCGCAGCAGGAGCTCGATGCCCTTCTGCGCGTTCAGCCGGCCGACGAACAGCAGGCGGTTCGACTGCCTGGTGCCGCCCGGCGAGAACAGCTCGGTGGCCACGGGCATCGGCGCCACGGTCGGCGCCGAAGTCGACACGACCTTCTGCGCCTCGTCGGCGAGGAACTGCGATACCGCGGTCACCGCCGCCGAATGCTGGAGCACGTGCCGGAAGCCGGGCCGCGAGAACGCGACGGTGCGCGCGAGACGGACGTCGGTGCCGTGGAGCGTGGTGACCAGCGGCCGGTCGGCCATGCGCGCGGTCCAGGTGCCGACCAGGCCGTTCGGGAACCACCAGTGCGCATGGATGAGGTCGGGCTCGAACTCCCGGCGCGCGTGCACGGCGCACTTGAACTCCGCCCCGAGCAGGCCGAGCAGCTTGACGCGCGCGCCCCACGACTCCTGCACCTGCGTCGCCATGTTGCCGCCGTAGGCGAGCGTTTCGTGCCTGCGGGGCGCATAGTGGAAGCGATCGACGAGAATGCCGTCCACGGTCTCGTGGTCGGCGGCGCCGGCCGATGCCGGCGCGACCACGCGCACCTCGACGCCTTCGGCGCGAAGCGCCCTCGCGAGGAGCAGGATGAAGCTGCCGGATGCGTCGCCGGACCGCCGCGGGAAGTTGTGGGTCAGGAACAGGACTTTCATCGACGCATCTCGCTGTCACGTTCAGCGCCGATCTCGTCGAGACGGCGGCGGAGTTCTCTCACTTCCGCGCGCTGCTGGGCGATCTGCTCCCCGAGCAGCCCAGTCGCGAAGAAGATGCTGCCGAGGATCAGGCAGGTGGTGATCACGGTCCAGACGGCCCGGTAGCCGACATCGCTGATGAGCAGGACCGCGAGCGCGACCAGCCCGGCGAGGGCCCCGATGGTGAACAGGCCGGCGCCGAGCATCCCGAACAGCAGCAGCGGCTTCTTGCCGAACCGGAGCTCGAACCACACCGACAGCATGTCGATGACGCCGACCGGGATGCGGGACAGCCCGAACTTCGAGCGGCCGGCATGGCGCGGATACAGCGGCACCGGGATCTCGGTGACGGTGAAGCCCTGGGCGGCGGCGATCACGATCATGTAGCGGTGCCAGTCCGGGCGGACGGGGAGCGCGTCCATGATCTCGCGGCGATAGGCCTTGACCGAGTTCAGGTCCTTCACCGGGACGTGAAACAGCGTCCGGCTCAGGCGGTTGTAGATGCCGGAGACGAAGGCCTTCTCGTACTTCCCTTCCTTGAACCCGGTGACCATGTCGGCCTTGTCGGCCAGGATGGGCGCGACGAGCCGCGGAATGTCCTCCGGCTTGAACTGCATGTCCGCCGGGTAGAAGACGAGCACTCCGCCCCGCGAATGGAGATAGCCGGTGCGGAGGGCGTCGGCGATTCCGCGGCGGGCGCGGTGACGGACGGTCCGGAGAAACGAGTACTGGGTCCGGAGCCGCTCGAGCACCTGCCAGGTGTCGTCGGTGGAGCCGTCGTCGATGACGACCACCTCGTAGCGGCCGGGCGCGGAGGCGAAGGCCTTCGCCGCCTCCTCCATGAACAACGGCAGGTTCTCCGCCTCGTTCATGGCGGGAACGAGGACGGAGACTTCGAGGACGGACGACGGAGGACGGAGGGCGGAGGGCGGAATGGCCACGTAGTCGTTGGTCGTCATACCCGCTTTCGCATGCGTGCCGAAAGCACTCCCAGCTGGTCCCGGTACTTGGCGACGGTGCGCCGCGCTATCTGGACGCCGCTTTCCTTCAGGATGTTCACGATCGCCTGGTCGGTGAGCGGATGCTTCGGGTCCTCGTCCGCCACGAGCTTCTGGATCTGGGCCTTGATGCCGCGGGCGGAGACGTCCTCGCCGGCGGTGGTCGAGAGGCCGGACGAGAAGAAGAACTTGAGCGGCAGGACGCCGCGCGGCGTCTGGACGAACTTCTCGTTCGTCACGCGGCTCACCGTCGACTCGTGCATGTTGATCACCTCGGCCACCTCGCGGAGCGTGAGGGGCTTGAGGTACTGCACGCCCTTCTCGAAGAAGTCGCGCTGCCGCTCGACGATGTAGTTCATGACCTTGAGCATCGTCTGGCGACGCTGCTCGATGGCCTGGATCATCCAGTTCGCCGAATTGAGCTTGGTGGAGATGAACTCCTTGCTCTCCCCCTCGAACTTCTTCTTGTCGCGGGCGATCTCCTGGTACGCGCGGCTCAGCTTCAGCCGCGGCAGGTTCGCGTCGTTCAGGAAGACGTGGTACCGCCCGTCGATCTTGTCGACGACCAGGTCGGGGATGATGTAGTTGTCGCTGGCCGAGCTGTAGACGAGGCCCGGCTTCGGGTCGAGCTTCTTGATCTCGTCGGCGGCCTTCTGCACGTCCGAGGGGCTGATGCCGAAGCGCTTGGAGATCTCGCTCCAGCGATGGGCGATGAGCTCCTCGAAACAGTCGCGAACGAGGCGGTACGGCACCGACTGCTCGAGCCCCGCTTCCTTGAGCTGGAGCATGAGGCATTCGCGCAGGTCCCGCGCGCCGACGCCCGGGGGATCGAGATTCTGGATGATCCCCAGCATCTCCTCGACCTCGGACATCGTGTACATCGGGAGGTCCTCGATGTCGCGGTCCAGCTCCTCGGCGGCGCGGGTGATCTCCTCGTTGGCGCTCGCGAGCACCTGCTCGAGGGAGCAGGAGAGGTATCCGTCCTCGCCGATGTCGCCGATGAACTCGTCGGCCAGGAACTGCTGGCGCGGCGTGAGCTCGAGCAGCGAGATCTGGTCGGTGAGGTGATCCGAGAGATCGCGGGTGTCGACGGTGACGGGCTCGTAGTACTCGCGCTCCTCGTGCTCCTCGCGGCGGCCGCCGGCGTCGAAGCCGT
>CAMLHT010000077.1 GCA_946479895.1 uncultured Gemmatimonadota bacterium
ACGTGACTGTCACGTCTACAGATGGCACGACCTCGGCGAACCTCGCCGTCGCCGTCACCGTCACGAACCTCGACGATACGGCCCCGGCGTTCACGAGCTCGGCGACACCAAGCGTCGCTGAGAATACGGCCAACCCGGTCTTCACCGTCACGACCACGGACGTCGACGGCGCCGGTCCGACGACCTATGCCATCACCGGCGGTGCGGACCAGGGCGATCTGACGATCAATGCCACCACCGGCGCCCTGTCCTTCGTCGCGACCCCGAACTTCGAGGCGCCCGCGGACGCCGACGTCAACAACACCTATGTCATCCAGGTGACGGCGACCGATGCGAACTCCAACGCGTCGGTCCAGACCATCACCATCACGGTGACCGATGTGGCGCCGACCGTCGTCGGGTCGGCAGCCTTCTCGGTGGCCGAGAACACGTCGGGCACCATCCAGACCTACACCTCGGCTGATGCAGGCTCGATCACGTGGAGCATCAGTGGTGGGGCGGACCAGGCCAAGTTCGCGATCAACTCGTCGACCGGCGCGCTGTCCTTCGTGTCGGCCCCGGACTTCGAGACCCCGACGGACGCAGGCGCCGATAACGTGTACAACGTGACTGTCACGTCTACAGATGGCACGACCTCGGCGAACCTCGCCGTCGCCGTGACGGTGACCGATGTGGCGCCGACGGTCGTGGGCTCGGCGGCATTCTCGGTCGCGGAGAACACCGTGGGTACGATTCAGACATACACCTCGGCCGATGCGCCATCGGTTACCTGGAGCATCACCGGCGGCGCGGACCAGCTCCAATTCGCAATCAATTCGTCCACCGGCGCGCTTTCATTCGTCACGCCGCCCGACTTCGAGGCCCCCGCGGATGCCGGCGCGGACAATGTCTACGACGTGATCGTGACGTCATCGGATGGAACGAGCTCTGCGAATCTGGCCGTTACGGTGACGGTAACTGACGTAGTCGGTGGCCTGACTATCAGCGAAGCGACTCTGGATCCGACAGAAGAGGGGCTTGCCGCTTTCGACCAGCCGGCCGTAGTGATGGCCGACGGCTCCTCGGCCCCGCAGAGCACCACGCTGATCGCTGATTCCTCCACGGCCGTCCTAGACCGCCGCGTGCTGACGGCCGCCAGTCTATGAGTGGCTATTGTGTGAGATTCGTCACAACCCCATACTATTCAACGGCATAGGCTGGCTCGGCCGTACCGAGCCAGCACTCGCTCTCCGCCCCCTGCAGTCCGACTTTCTATGACCTGCCCCTCCTGCGGCACCGCCAATACCGAAGGCTCCGCGTTCTGCGCCAACTGCGGTTCGCCCCTCGCCTCCGGTAGCGTTGCCACCGCCTCGCCCGACGCCGCGCAGCAGCCCTCCGGGCTCGAGCCCGGCGGCGACGAGCTCCTCGAAAAGGTCAAGCAGCATCTCGGCGGGGACTACTCCATCGAGAAGGAGCTCGGACGCGGCGGCATGGCCGTCGTCTACAAGGGCGTCGAGCGGGCCCTCGAGCGCGTCGTCGCCATCAAGGTCGTCCCCCCCGAATCCGCGAACGCCGGACAGGCCGCGGAGCGATTCCGTCGCGAAGCCCGGTTGGCTGCCTCGCTCGACCATCCGAACATCATCCCGGTCTACCGCGTCGGCCAGGCCGGGCCGCTGCACTACATGGCGATGAAGTTCGTCGAGGGCAGAGCCGTCGACGCCATCATCGAATCGCAGGGCGCCCTGCCCCTCCCCGTGGCCATCGCGATCCTCCGCTACTCCGCCGCGGGCCTGGCCTTCGCCCACGAGAAGAAGATCGTCCACCGCGACATCAAGGGCGCCAACATCCTCGTCGACAAGGACGGGCGCGTCATGGTGTCCGACTTCGGCATCGCCCGCGCCCTCGAGGAAGTCTCGCTCACCGCCTCGGGCATGGTGATCGGCACGCCCTACTACATGTCCCCCGAGCAGTGCGGCGGCCAGAAGATCTCCCCGCAGTCTGACCAGTACTCCCTGGGCATCATGGGCTTCCAGATGCTCACCGGCGAAGTGCCGTTCAACGCGGACTCGATGGTCGGCGTCATCCAGCACCACTACATGACGCCCGTCCCGGACATCCGCGCCGTCCGCCAGGACGTCCCGCAGGAGCTCCTCGACATCATCTACTGCTCGCTGAACAAGGCCCCCGAGGACCGGTTCACCACGACGCGGGAGATGGCCCAGGCCCTCGAGAACGTCCCGCAGTCGGACGCCGATCGCGAGGAAGCCGAGCGCCTCCTCAAGGAGCTGTCGGCCGGCAGGTCCATTCCGAAGGTCCGCACCGGCACGCTCCCGCCGCTGACGCTGACGATCTCCGGTCCGGCCGCCCCGGTCGTCCCCCGCCCGGTCACCCAGCCCCGCCGCCCGCAGCCGACGGCGCAGGCCCGGCCCCGCAAGCGGAAGAAGAAAAAGAACAAGATGATGATGCCGGCCGTCGCCGGATTCGTCCTCTTCCTCGGTGCTGGCGGGTACATGGCCTATTCCCAGAATGCCGAGAAGCAGCGCATACAGCAGGAGCAGGCTCGGGCCGCTGAGGCAGCCGCCGAGGCCAGGAAGGGCGCCGTCGTCCTCGCCGGAGTGCCGACGGACGTCCGGGTGACCATCAACGGCACCCCCTACAAGACCGGCGATACCGTCCGCCTCGACGCCGCCATGTACGAGGCGACTGCCGCCGGTCGCGGCTACGAGACCTCCTACCCGTCGATCCAGATCGATTCCGGGATGACTCGGGTGCTCGACCTGTCCACGCAGATCATTGCGTCCGGCAACACCAACAACGCCGGCCCGACGGCCCCTGTCGCCGGTCCGCAGCTGGCCGGAAACCGCCCGTCGGGGGGCAACGCTGCGTCGGCCGTTGCCGACAGTGGCGAGCTTCGTCTCACAGTTACACCGAACCACGTCGCCATTTTCGTCGATGACGTGCCGGTTGGCTCGGGACGGAAATTCCTCACGACCAGGGTCGGCCCCCACGACATCCGCTTCTCGGCGCCCCAGTGTACCCCGAAGACCGAGCGCCTGCTCGTGAAGAAGAACGAGCCGACCATCTACAACGCCACGATCGAGTGCCGGTGACCGGACCAAAGGGGACTGATCCGACGTGATGCGTAAACTTCTTGCCCTCTGCTCGATACTGGCCGCCGCCGCGCCCACGCTCGGGGCGCAGACCGTCGACCAGGACCTCGTTCGCGGGCAGGACGCCTACGAGAAGTCGAACGTCGAGCTCGCGAAGCAGATCTTCTCGGGCATCATCGCCTCCCGCCAGCAGGTCACCGCCGAGCAGAAGGTCATCGCCTACAAGTATCTTGGCGCCTACTGGGCCCTCCAGAGCACGCCTGGCGCCCGTGACTCGGCGGCCAACTTCTTCATCGCCGCCCTCGACTACGATCCCTTCACGGACCTCGACCGCGAGAAGTTCGCCGCCGACGAGCAGGCGGCCTTCAACCGCGCCAAGACCCTCCTGTTCCGCGTCGGCATCAAGCCCATCGAGCCCAAGGCCGTCGACCCGACGTCCTCCAAGGCCGACTCCTCCACGTACAAGTTCCAGCTCGTCACGACCCACTCGGCGAGCCTGACCATCGAGATCATCAACCTCGCCGACCCGAACAAGCGCGAGCAGTTCCCCAACATCGGTAACTCGGACGGCCTGCGCGACATCGAGTGGAATGGCCTGATCAACACCCAGCGCGCCGACACGGGCATCTACGAGTTCCGCGTCACGGCCCAGAGCCGCCTCCAGCAGAACAAGCAGGTCGTCGAGTTCCAGCGTTTCCGCATCGACCAGTTTCACGCCCCGCTCGAGGACTCCATCCCGCCCTTCAAGGACGTCAACGTCGGCGGAACGGACACCCTCAAGTCGCGCTACTCGGCGGCCCGGCCCTACACCGACGGCGCCAAGGGACTCTTCATCGCGTCGCTCGCCGCGGGCCTGCCCTTCATCGCCCTTCCCAGCGTGACCCGCGCGAACATGTCGGGGTGGCAGTCGCATCTCAGCATCGGCGCCGCCCTCGGCCTCATCGCCGGCAGCGGGGCGGCCTGGTACGCGACGTCGCACCGCGATGACGCCCGCGCCGCCGCCGAGAACGCGCGCCGCCGGAACCTGCGCGCGCAATTCAATGCCGGCGTCGCCGCGCGCAACCGCGCGCGTCTCGACAAGACCATCCTGATCATCCGGCCGCTCACCGCGGCGGGAATCGGCGACTAGATGACCTTGCCCGCCCTTCACCGCGCGACCCTCCTGGTGGCCGCGCTGCTCGTCGCTGCCAGCCCTGCCGCCGCCCAGCGCGTCCGGATGCCCGTCGGCTACCGCCTGACGTGGATCGGCGCGCGCTGGAATCCGCAGGCACGGGTGGTCGACGGCACGGGCCGGCAGATCGCCGCCCAGCTGGTCTACCGGATCGCCGATCCGTCGATCGCCACCGTCACCGGCCGAGGGGACGTCGTGGCCCGCAAGCCCGGCCGGACCAGGCTGTGGGCGGTGTCCGGCCGCGATTCGGCCTCCGCCCTGATCGTCGTCGAGCAGTGGCCGGCCAGGTTCACGTTCTCCCCGGCGAACGTCCGGCTCGACGCGCTGGGCGCCGCCCAGCCGATCCGCGTGCTCGCCAGCCACCCGTCCGCCCCCCCGATCGTCGAGGGCGGCAGTCACGTCAGCGCCGGTCGCAGCGTTACCGCCGCCGTCGCCCGCATTGCCGGCGACTCCGTCGTGGCGATCGCGAATGGGTCCACCTGGATCCGCTGCTCCGACCGCGGCATGGCGGACAGCATCCGCGTCGACGTGCAGCAGCGCGCGGTGATCGTCAGCATCACCAACAAGGGCGCCCTGGGCCGCCGGATGGCCGGCGACACGTTCAGCGTTCGCGTCCAGGCGCGCGACCGGCTCCAGAAGCCGGTCGCCCAGGCCCGGCCCACGTGGGTCTCGCTCAACCCGGAAGCGGTCAGCGTCGACCCGACGTCCGGCCGGGCGCGGGCCGTCAATGGCGGCGACGCCCGCATCATCGCCCAGGTCGGCGACGTCGCCGACTCGGTCTCGATCAGCGTCTCCGGCAGCACGTATCAGCCCGTCACCGTCGCGGCCGCCGTCGACACCACCACGAAGTCGAAGGCGCAGCTCATCGCATCCGAGATCTACGCCTTCGAGGCCGAGACGACGTTCGTGAGCATCACGGCCTTCGACTCGGCGGGGCAGCCCGTGCCGCTCTCGGCCCTCACCTACCGCCTGCTCGACACCACGGTCGCCCAGCGGCTGGATACGGCGAGGATCGTGGGCAGGAAGTCCGGCCAGACCCGGATGGTCGTGCGCTACGGCAACCTCACCGACACCACCAACGTCAGCGTCGCCACGCGGTCGGCATCGCGGTCGGTCACCGGCTCGGGCGCGACCGGCGCCGGCCGTGGCACCTTCACGCCGCCGACGATCGCGGACTCGACGGCGAGGTACCGCGAGATCCGCCGCGTCGTCGAGGACTCGATCAGGCTCGACCCGAATACGGCGTCTGCGCGCCAGCGCTTCGTCATCAACGCCAGCCCGATGGGCGCCATCGCCGAGCACCTCGTTCGAACGGACGCGGGCGTGATCGAGGATCGCACCGGCGCGCTCTACGGCGGCGGCGGCAGCCTGCTGCTCTTCCAGCGAATCGAGTTCGCCGGAGCGCTCCGCCTGGGCTCCCTGTCCAGCGTGGACACCGTCGGCGAGGACCTGACCCTCACCGAGTTCGAGGGCAGCGTCGGCTACTTCCCCGTCCGCAACATCGGGCTCCGCCCGGGCGTTGTCATGCGCCGCGAGGCGACGAACACCGCGAGCAAGGGCTGGCTCATTCCCAAGGTCTCGCTCGTCACGCGCTTCAGCTTCATCGGCGACGTGGTGAACACCTTCGCCGCGATCTCCATCCTCCCGAAGGCGCAGTTCTCCGGCCTGGAGAACCAGACCGGCAGCCTGTTCAGCCGCGGGGGTGAAGCTGGCCTCGAGTTCAAGCGCGGCGCACTTGGCGCCGGCATCACCTACTTCGTCGAGCAGATCTCCTTCGACGAAAGCGATCGCGTCGAGAGCTTCTCGGCCATCCGGCTCCGCTTCGGCCTGAACGTCGGCCGCTGACCACCCGTCAGCGGCGCGGGTTGGGGATGTCCGGCGCCACCGTCGGGAACACCGGCAGCTTCAGGCGGACCTTCGTGTCTGGGTGGTAGTACCGAACCCGGACTTTCCGCTGAAGCGCTCCCAGCTCGACGATGCCCCACCAGCCCGTCGACCTGAATGACGGCTTCGTGGTGTCGCCGGCGCTGATGACCACGTCCTCGCCGAAGCCCCAGATCCCCTGCTGCGTCGAGTCGTTGAGCAGGACCACGCGCGATCCGGTCCGGAGCTCCGCGGTCTCTCCCGCGCCAAGGGGCTCGATGACGAATGCGTACTCGGGCGAGCGACGCGTCGCGGCGCTGTCGATGAACGGCGTCATGAACTGGCGGGCGTCCGCGACCTGGTCGAGGAACACGAACGCGGGCCGGCCCCCGGGGCCGACCCGCGGGTCGGCGCGGAGCATGACCTCGCCGCTCTTCGCGAACTGGTCGTACGCCTGGTAGAACTCCCGCACGGCGGCCGGGTCGGCATCGGGGGCCGACGCCGCCTTGCTGGTATCCACGAACGGATACTTCCCCGCCAGCTTGCTCGCGAACAGCGTGCGGAGCCGCTGATAGGCGCTCAGCGCGTCGCCGGATCCGCCGGGATGACAGCGGCCGAGCAGTGCCGCGCGGAACTGCGTCCGCCGCATGATGAACCAGTCGTTGGCCGGACGTGGCGGCTCGGGCCGCAGCGCCGCCGCCTGGCAGCCGGCCTGGTCGATCGGGCCCATCGTCGTGCGGATGTAGTCGAGCAGCGCGACCAGCGACGTCGACGTCGGCGTCGGTCCCGCGGCTGCCACGATGCCCCGCCAGTCCGAGACCAGCTTGGGCCGGGTGATCATCGCCGACGTGACGACGGGCCGCCTCAGGAAGGCCAGCGCGGGCTCCACCGCCCCCGCCAGCGCCTGCACCCGCGGCAGCAGCTCCTGGTTGAGCCGGAGGTTGAACGCGCCCGTATCGGACACGCCGATGGCCGCGAAGCCGATCGGGAAGCCGCCACGCCACGCCGCCACGTTGGACGGGTGAGGCGCGAAGTAGCTCGCGCTGTCCAGCGCCTGCTGGGCGAGCGCCAGGACGTACTCGGACTGCCGCGTGCCCATGACGAAGAGCTTCCTCCCTTCGTCGCCGGCGCGCAGGCTGTCCATCAGGCTGGCGAGCCGCGCGAGCCGGTCCGATGCCGCCTCGATGTTCGCGGTGGTCGCGCTGATCTCGGTGGGGGCGGCCAGCGTGTCCGGGGTGAACCGCTGCGCGCCGGCCACGAGGTCGATCAGGCGGCCGCGCATCTGGGTGTCGAACGCCGTCCGCAGCCGCGCCTGAGTGGCCGGCATGAACGCGTCCGTCGCCGCGATCTGCGCGCGACGCTGCTCACCGCGCAGCGCGAGCGCCAGCTCGAGCTGCCCGACGTCCCAGCGCATCGCCATCCCCGGACGCAGCTCGTCCTGGATCACGCGGCTCTCGATCGGCTCCATGAGCCGCATCCGGAACAGGTCGGCCAGCACCGCCCGCAGGCGCTGCGAAGCCTGGTCCGGAAGAAGGCTGTCCTTGAGGACCCGCGTCGCGATGGTCGCCAGGCGCGTGCCGATCGAGTCCTGGACCCACTTGGCCACCCGCCGCCCGCTGGTGGACGAATCCTGGATCGTGGCGACGAGTCCCTTCGTCGAATCGGTGAGCTCGACGAGGTCGCGAATGCGCCTGAGGGCCCGGAGGTCGTCCTCGGGCCGCGTCGATCCCTGGCCGGTGAGCTGGCGCGTCGCCGTGTCGGCGACGGCGCTCACGAGGCCGACGGCGCGCGAGACCACGACGTTCGTCTGGGCCGCGGTGATCACGAGCGGGCGCGATTCGGCGATCCGCAGCGCGTCCTCGAAGTCGTCGCTCACCAGCGCGGTGTCGGTGAGCTCCGGCAGCCGCTCACCGAAGAGATACTCCACGAGCCCGCCAAGGTCGGCGGCGGTGCCGCTGTCCCCGCTCGCGAGCGCGTTGTAGCGCGCGATGTTCCTGTTCAGCTGACGTACTTCACCGAGGTACGATGCCAGCGACTTGGGATCGGCGGGATCGAGGTCGTCGATGATCACCGGGCCGCGCCCGTTCAGGCCGAGCAGGTCCTCGACGCGCCCCTGGAGCCGCTGCCGGGAAACCGGCAGGATGATGTCCTGCACGCCGGTGATGACCGTCGTGCGAATCTCCTTCGGCAGCCGAGACATCCACGACGACGGGACGAAGACGGAGCGGATGCGCCGCGACGAGACGTTGCGCATCTCGTTGACGAGGCTGATCACGGCGGCGTCCTGCACGCGGCGCTCGAGCGCCGTGTCGGCCATGGCGCCGCGGCGCCGGGCCTGGTCGAGATCGATGGCGACGCCCGACATGAGCCCCGACAGCTCGGTGGTGTGCGCGGTCAGGGCCGCGCCATAGGTCGCGTCGCCCTGCCGGAAGCCGTAGAGCGAAGCCCACAGGCCGGCCCCGCCGAGGAGCGCGATGAGGATCGCCGCCGCCTGGGCGCCGAGCACGCGGAAGTCGCGCGAGATCCGGATGGGCGACGACGTCTTCGCGAGGCCTGCCTCCCGGAACACCTTGTCGGTGAACAGCGAGCGCAGGAACACCAGGCTGCGCGACTCGGCGTCGGTGGCCTCGAGGGAGATGTGAAGCGTCGCGTTGTCGTCCCGCGCCGCCGCCTTCGCCGCCTTCTCGCTCGTGTCCCCCGTGAAATACACGCCGCGGAGGAACATGGATGGCCGGCGCTCGCCGTCCGGCACCAGCTTGCCGATGAAGTCGACGAGCGGATCCTGGAGCTCGCTGAATTCGTTCACGAAGACGAACAGGCCGTCGGCGTCCTCGATCGTCTCGGGCGCGGCCAGCAGCTCGTCGTGCAGCAGCTCGAGCGACTTCTGGACTTCGGTGAAGCCCTCGTCGATCCACGAGGGCTCGAATGGCTTCTCCAGCGGACGCGGATTCGACCACCCGAACACGTCGTCGCGGCGCGGCTCCGGAAGCGTCTCGGCGAAGCTGCGGAAGCCGGGGATGACGTCGCAGCGGTTCACGATCACGTGAACCGGCAGGCGCATTCCCAGCACCTTGCGGGTGCGGTCGAGGAACGCCTTGATGAGCTCCGCCTGCTCCGTCAGCTCCTCGGGACTCTTGCGGCGCGATCCCACGAGATCGGCGCAGGAGACGACGACGACGATGCCGTTGAGCGGCGAGTCGGGGCGCTCACGCCGGAGGAGGTGGAGGAGGTTGTTCCAGCCTTCGGATGTGTCGATTGCCAGGGCGGCCGTGGCGGCCGTCGTCTCGCTCGGCTCCGGCGCCCGCGGGGCCGGCTTCACGGCCGGCGCCTCGACGACGACGGCCTCCTCGAACAGCCACCAGCGCCCGGCGTCCTTCTTCGCCGAGTCGACTTCGACCGGCGGGCCGTACGGGAGCGGGAGGCCCGTGCTGGCGAGCAGTGATCGCTTGCCCGATCCCTCGGCTCCGACGAGCATGAACCACGGCAGCGCGAGGCGATCGACGCCGCCGGCGGCCTTCACCCCCGCGCGGCTCTGGAGCGAACGCTCCAGCGAGTCCTTCAGCGCGATCATCCGGCTCTTGCGCGCTTCGGTCTCCGGTAGCTCCTGGGTGTCGGCCGCGTGCGAGCCCGACATCTTCGACGCCGAGCCGCCCTCGAGATCGTCCTCGTCCTCGTCTTCCTCCTCGCGCGTGAGCAGGTAGAGCATGAACGCGCCGAAGCCCAGCGCGCCCACGCCGAAGAAGACGAGCAGCAGGTTGTTCCTGATGAAGTCCATCATGGGGTGCGTCCCGGATTCGCGCCGATGGTCTCGATGCGCGACATCACGTCCTTGAGCTCGATCGTCATCCGCGACCAGGCGTAGTGCGAGATGCCGAGGTAGAGCACGAGGAGGACGAGCACGGCGGCGATCCAGCGCTGGCGCGACGTGAACCGGCCGACCGCGCGGCTGGCGAGCGTGTGCTCGACGGCCTCGGGGAAGATCCGGCGGTCGCGCCCGTAGAGGTCGAGCGGGTCGGCGCGGTGGCTGAACTCGTAGAGGCGCCGGCGATACTCGGCCAGCGGGCGCCTCACCTTCGGGATGCGGAACTTGCCGCGGAAGCCCGACGCGATGACGAGCAGATAGACGCGGGCGAGGTCGCGCGCCCCCTTCTCCGGGTTCGGGTTGTCCTTCAGCAGCTTGTCGATGCGCTTGAAGAACTCGATGTCGGCGCCGCGCGTGCCGTACATGCGCGGCTCGAGCATGTACTTGTGCCACGACGGGCGGCCCGGCCAGTCCATCGTCGCGAAGGTCTCGTCGGCGAGCGCCACCATCGCGTACTGCGCCTCCGGGTAGTACTTCGCCGCGTCGCCGCCCGTCCAGTTGGATTCGGCCGCCTGGAGCTCGAGCATCTCGCTCAGCCGCTTGCTGAGGAGCTGCGCGGCGAATTCCGGATCGGCCATCTCGGACGGCGCCGCGCTGACGATCGCCGTGGCGAAGCCGGAGATCACGTCGGACTTCTGGTGCTTCTCGCGGATGATCTCGTTGTAGAACGCACGGAACTTGGCGAGGACGAACGGCAGCTTGGCGTCCGCGGCGGCGGCGGCCTGCGCCGCATCGGTGGTCTCCTCGCCCGTGTCCTCGACCTTCCGGCCGAAGAGTCGTCCCCAGAATCCGGCGGGAGCGGCCGCCGTCGCGGCGGCTGCGGCGGCTGCGGCGGCGGCAGGCACCACCGCGAATTCGTCGGTCTTCTCGCCTTCGTCGAAAACCGGGATGTCCACCTGCTCCGTCACGCGCGCGCTTTCGGCGGCGGCGGGCTCCTCGTCGGCGAAGTCGTCCCGCGCATCGCGGAATGCCGGGAAGGGCTGCGTGGCATCCAGCTCGGCGGGCGACGGCGGCGGCGGAACGTCGACGGGAATCTCGGGAATGCTTCCCACCGCGGGCGCCATCGGCTCGTCGAAGAGCGCGTCGATCTCGGCCGTCGGCACTGGCTCGACGGTCTCTTCGACCGCGGCGATCTCGATCGCCGGCGCGACTTCTTCCTCGACGGGAGTCGGAGCGGGCCAGACACCTTCGGCGGGGATCTCTTCCTCGACGACGGGCGCCGGCTCCTTCGAGATCCGCGGAGCGAACTGCGAACGCGAGATGCGCTTGAGGAGGCTGGAGAAGAAGCCAGGCTTCTCTGTCGGCTCGACGAGCGGCAGGGCCTCGGCATCGCCCGCGACATCGATCTTCTGTTCGACGACGATGGTTTCCTCGACCACCGTCATTTCTTCAGCGACGGCCGCCTGCTCCTCCTGAGCCTCCGCCTCCTCGCGGTCAACCTCCATCGGAGAATCCGGCTCAGACTGATCCCTCGGATCAGCGTGTCCGGTCCCGACGGTAAACGCCGAGATGTCCGGCAGCTCCTCGATGACTTCGGTGGTCGACGCGATCAGCTCGGTCGGTGTGTCCTCGACCGTCTCGTCGGCGATGGGGGTGATCGGCCCGAGGAGCGCGGCGAGATTTGCGGCGTCTTCGGCGGAGTGCTCGATCGAAGGCGCCGGCTCCACCGGCTCGGCCGTCGCCGGGGCCGGTTTCGGCGTCAGCCGGCGGATCAGCCGCCCGATGAAGCTCGGCCGCTTCTCGGGCTCGGGTTCGGCCGCAGGCGCCTCCTCGACCGACTCCGCTCGCGCGCCGTCCTCCTCGCCGTCCATGTCGACTTCGACCTCGACCTCCAGGTCCTCCGCCGCCGCCGACGATGCCGGCTCGGCGAAAGCGTCAACGGAGGGCGCCGCCTCGACCGGAATCGGCTCGGCGAAATCGTCCACGGAGGGCGCGGCTGCGACCGGCGTCGGCTCGGCGAAATCGTCCACGGAGGGCGCGGCTGCGATCGGCGTCGGCTCGGCGAAATCGTCCACCGAAGGCGGACTCGCGAGCGTGCTCGCCGCGGCAGGCGCATCAGATGCAAAGTCATCGTCGCTCGGCGCCGTCGCCGCCGCCGGATCGTCGGCGAAGTCGGCGTCGGCCGGCTCGAGCGTGCTCGGATACTTCGCTTCCGCCTCGGCGATGTCGATCGCCCATTCCGACGCGGCTGCCCGCTCCTGCGCGGCCAGCGAGTCATCGACCTTCGGCTTCCTGCCGAACAGCCGCGCGAAGAAGCCCGGCTTCGGCGCCGCGGGTGGCGGAGAAACAGGCTCCCCACTGAGCGCGGGCTGGTCAGCCTCGGCCGGCGGCGTCCACACGTCATCCAGAACGCCGGCGTCGAATGCCTGCGGCGCGGGCGCCGTGCTCTCGGCGACGACGGGCGTGTCCCACAGGGGATCGTTGTCCACCACGAGCTCGGCGCGCGACACCTCGACGAGCGGAGGCTCGACCGGCAGGACTTCGGCGACCGGTTCCTCGGCGAGCGGTTCGTCCACGACCGGATCGGGCGCGGTCATGCTCTCCGGGGTGGCGCTGACCGCCTCCTCGGAATCGTACGACCCGTCCCACGGCGCTTCGAACGCCTCCAGGCTCGGCCGCTCGGCAGACGGACGACTCGAGCGCCGCTCGGCGACCGGGAACGGATCGTCGTTCCATGGCGCATCGAGATCGTCGAAGCTCGACCGCGCGACCGCGGGCGGCCGGCTCTCGAAGTCCGGCTGCGCGGGCCGCTCGTCGGGGGACGCCGTCGGCTGAGCGCTCTCCTTGCCTTTTCCGCCGAACCAGCCGGTGATGCGCTCCCACAGCGACGGCGCCTGCCGCTCCTGCGCGGCGCCCCAGGCGCGGAAGGGCCGCGTGTGTCGGGGAATCTCGTCGGCAGCCTGGCTCGATGACCGCTCGCCGGCGTCGCGCGAAGGCTCCGTCAGCGCGTCTCCCTCCGCCGCTGGCAGGTGCTCGTCGTCCCCGCCGTCAGTCGGCACGCGGGACGCCCCGCCGCTTCCGAACCCGTCGCCCAGACCGTTCGTCAACGAGCACCGGTGGCGAAGGGGTCACGAACCGCTGGCAGGAAACGGGTGGTCATCCGTAACTCGGTGGGAACAAATAGTTTACACCGTCCAGTCCCAGGACGGCGGGATGGCGGATTGGGGCAAGCGAATATGGCCGTCCTTCTGAGGCACGGCAAGACACTATAGGACGCGCGAGAGCCGCAGGAGTAATGGGATCGGAGTAGGAGTGGGGGTGGGAGTGGGAGTGGGAGTCGCGAGTGTAAATGGGAAATCGGGAAGATTTTCACGCTCGCACCGTCATTCCCACGCCAACGCCCACTCCCACTCCCACTCCCACTCGCCGTTCGCGACCTTCCAGAGCCACCAACCCGGAGCCTTCCCCCGTGCGTTCGAGAATTCTCATTACGACTTTCATGGCAGCGCTGGCCCTCCCCGCCCCGGGCCTGGCCCAGGGCGCCCAGACCGAGGATCCGATCCGGACCCTGGTCGGCCGGCTGTCGCTGGAGCGATACAAGGAGACCGTCCGCGGCCTGACGCAGTTCGGCGACCGGCGCCAGGGAACGGCCCGGAATCGCGCCGCCGTCGACTGGATCGAGGCCCAGCTGAAGAGCTACGGCTGCACGAACACCGAGCGGATCGTCTACCGCTACGATCGTCGGCAGCTGCCCGAGCGCTGGCCGCAGATGCTCGACAGCATGGAAGCGTATGCGAAGCTCTCTCCCGCGCAGCGCGACTCGGTCGACGCCGCGGCGCGGGCCGGTCGTGGTGGCCGGGGCGGCGCTGGCGGCGCCGGCGCGGGTGGCGGCCGCGGACGTGGTCCGGCCAATCCCCAGAAGGGATTCCGGGGCCCCACGGGCGTCAACATCAACCCGTTCCTCCAGCCGGACACGGCGCTCCGCCGCATCAACATGGAGCCCGACACGCCGGGCGAGCGGCAGGAGGTCTACTGCACGAAGGTCGGCAAGACGCGGCCGAACGAGATGTACATCATCGGCGCGCACATGGACGGCCATGGCTTCGGCGCCGCAGCGAACGACGACGGCTCGGGCACGGCGCTCGTGATGGAGCTCGCGCGCGTCCTCAGCGCGCCCGACGTCGAGACCGACGTCTCGATCCGCTTTGCCCTCTGGAACAACGAGGAGACGGGCCTCAACGGCGCCCGCGCCTACATCGAGCAGCGCCAGGCGCTCCAGGGCATCGAGAATCCCGCCGGATCGGGCAGGTATCCGGAGCCGAAGTGGCTCGCGATGATCCAGCACGACATGATGATGTGGGACCACGGCGCCCCTGGCCCCGACGGCAAGCCGAACATGCGGCAGCAGCGCCGCGAGGCCGACGTCAACGTCGAGTTCCGCGACACGTCGAAGTTCGCCGGCGAGTCCCAGAAGCTCGCGTGGTTCTTCCGGCAGATGAACGACCGCTATGCGACGGATTACCCCGCGACGGTGGGCGACCGGATGAGCAACACCGACTCCGATCCGTTCAAGGACATCGTGCCGTCCATCAGCCTTCGCGAGAACGAGCGTCTCGCGCACACGGGCACGGGATGGAATCCGACGTGGCACCAGCCGATCGACGTCATGTCGACCTTCACGGATGACGACTTCCGGCTGGGGCTGAACGCGGGTCAGACCACGCTGGCGTCGATCGGAACTCTCGCGGGGGCTCGCATCCGGAAATAGCGCGGGGTTTCGGGCCTTCACGCTGCTGTTGCAGTGAGGGAGTCCGAGTGCGAAAGTGGCGCGTGGATGCGCGGTATCACACCACTGGATAATCGCTTCCCGGCGAAGGGTTGACCTCCCGGGAGGGGCGATTATCCAGTGCTGGATACCCGCTGTCCACGCGCCACTTTCGCACTCGGACGCTCGGGAACGACCATGTCGGGCGACGATCCTGGCGCGTATGCCGGACGCGGCCCGGCGCGCGAGTCCCGTTCGATTTTGGATCCGCGCGCGCGCTGGAGTGGATAGGACCTCCCGGACGCCGCACAGGCGGCGGACGCGTGGGACGCAACGTCTCGAGCCACGCGCAGCATGCTGCG
>CAMLHT010000078.1 GCA_946479895.1 uncultured Gemmatimonadota bacterium
GCACTCAGCGCCGGACGAGTCCCCACACCCCTGGTTGCCTGTCCCGCGTTCATCTGCGTCATCCGCGAATCAACCCGGTTGCCCTCGAATGACCGCCTAACGTCATGCCGCTCACCGCCGTATCCTTGTTGATCCCACTCGCGTCCACCCGTCGCGCCCATCCCCATGAAATACACGTTCAGACTGAACGGAAAATCCACCACCGTGGATGCTCCGTCCGACATGCCTCTCCTCTGGGTCCTGCGTGATTCGCTCGACCTCAAGGGCACCAAGTTCGGCTGCGGCATCGGCTTCTGCGGCGCCTGCACCGTCCACCTGAACGGCAACGCCGTGCGATCCTGCCAGCTGCCCGTCTCGGCGGTGCAGGGCGCCACGATCACCTCCATCGAGGGACTTTCGGCCGACGGGACCCACCCGCTCCAGAAAGCGTGGGAGGAAATCGACGTGCCCCAGTGCGGCTACTGCCAGGCCGGCCAGATCATGTCGGCGGCCGCGCTCCTCGCCCAGAAGCCCAAGCCGACCGAGTCGGACATCGACAAGGCGATGGAGGGCAACATCTGCCGGTGCGCGACCTATCCCCGCATCCGCCAGGCGATTCTCTCCGCCGCGGGCATGCCGAAGGCCGCGGCCACGACGGGCGCGAAGCCGAAGAGCCTCTTCGACCAGGAGGGCTGAGCCATGACCACCTCCGAAAAGCAGATCCCTCGTCGCTCCGCGACCCAGGATGACACGCCGGGAGCGATGCCGCGGCGCGAGTTCCTCCGGGCGAGCGCCATCGTCGGCGGCGGCCTCCTGCTCGCTTCCTACGCCGAACCCATGTCGGCGATGGGCGGCATCCTCGGTGAGGCAGCCGGGGATTTCGCCCCCAACGCGTTCATCCGCATGACGCCGGACGGCATCGTCACCATCATGGCCAAGAACCCCGAGATCGGGCAGGGCGTGAAGACGATGCTCCCGATGCTCATCGCCGACGAGCTCGACGTCGAGTGGAAGAACGTGCGCGTCCAGCAGGCCGATCTCGACCCGAAGGTCGGCCAGGCCGCGACGTTTCAGGGGCAATCCGCGGGCGGCAGCACCGCGACTCCCAGCAACTGGCTGCCGATGCGCCGCGTGGGCGCCGCCGGCCGCGCCGTGATGATCTCCGCCGCCGCGCAGACGTGGGGCGTGCCGGAAGCGGAGCTCGAGACGTCGCCCGGCATGGTGCACCACCGGGCGAGCGGCAAGTCCATCGCTTACACGGCACTCTTCGACAAGGCGGCGACCATCACCCCGCCGGCGCTCAACGACCAGGTCAAGCTCAAGGATCCGAAGGATTTCCGGATCATCGGCCAGCGCGTGAAGGGTGTGGACAACCACGCCATCGTCACGGGCAAGCCGCTCTTCGGCATCGACACGACGCTGCCGGGGATGCTGTACGCCGTGTACGCCAAGGCGCCGGTGTTCGCCGCGAAGGTCGCGAGCGCCAATCTCGACGCCATCAGGAAGGAGCCGGGAGTGAAGCACGCCTTCATCGTCGAAGGCGTGGACGCGCCGCTGTCGAGCCTCATGAGCGGCGTCGCCATCGTCGCCGACAGCTGGTGGCTCGCCAACAAGGCGCGCTCGAAGCTCGAGGTCACCTGGGCCGCGCACCCGACGTCGTCGCAGTCGAGCACCGCGTTCGCCGCGAAGGCGGCCGAGTTCTCGCGGCAGGCCCCGCAGCGTTCGCTCCGGAAGGACGGCGACCCCGACGCCGCGCTCGGCGGCGCCGCGAAGACGGTGGAAGCCGAATACTTCTACCCCTTCATCGCGCACGCGCCGCTGGAGCCGCAGAACTGCACCGCCGTCTTCAGGGACGGGAAGATGGAGATCTGGGCGCCCTCCCAGTCGCCCGCCAACGGCCGCACGCTCGTCTCGACGGTGCTCGGGATCCCGGCGGACGCGATCACCATCCACATGACGCGCGTCGGCGGCGGCTTCGGCCGCCGGCTCAACAACGACTACGTCGTCGAGGCGGCGCGCATCGCGAAGGAGATCCCGGGCACGCCGGTGAAGCTCCTCTGGAGCCGCGAGGACGACCTGAAACACGACTTCTATCGCCCCGCCGGCTGGCACTACTTCAAGGGTGGCGTGGACGCGAGCGGCAACGTCGTGGCGTGGAAGGATCATTTCGTGTCCTTCGGCCAGGGCGAGCAGTTCGCGCCCTCGGCGAACATCGGCAACAACGAATTCCCCGGACGCCTCATCCCGAACTACGAGCTCGGCGTCTCCGTCATGCCGCTCGGCGTTCCCACAGGCTTCCTGCGCGCGCCGGGCAGCAACGGCATCGCGTTCGCCGTGCAGTCGTTCCTCAACGAGCTCGCGACGGCCGGTGGGAGGGATCCCATCCAGCTCCGGCTCGACATGCTGAAGAACGCGCCGGCCGAGATGGCGGAATTCGCGAAGCGGACGACGGGCGTGCTGGAGCTGGTGCGCGACAAGTCAGGCTGGGGAAAGACCAGCCTGCCGAAGGGCACGGGCATGGGCGTCGCCTTCCACTTCAGCCATCGCGGCTACTTCGCCGAGGTGGTGCAGGCGACCGTCGCCCGGGACGGCAAGGTGAAGGTCGACAAGGTCTGGGTGGCCGGCGACATCGGCAGCCAGATCATCAACCCGAGCAACGCCGAGAACCAGGTGATGGGCTCCGTGATCGACGGCATCGCCGGCGCGATGGATCAGGAGATCACCATCGAGAACGGCGCGACGGTCCAGTCGAACTTCGACGACTACGAGCTCGGGCGGATGTCGGTGGTGCCCCCGATCGAGGTGCACTGGAACGTGACCGAGTACCCGCCCACGGGGCTCGGCGAGCCGGCGTTCCCGCCAGTCATTCCCGCGCTCACCGCCGCGATCTTCGCGGCAACGGGGAAGCGGGTCAGGTCACTGCCGATCGCGAAGACGGATCTGAAATGGTAGGTCGATCGTCATCCGCGTGCGGGGCTGGCTGGCGTCCAGGCGGACGTACAGCCCGCTCCATTTGACACGCGGATCACGCTGCGCCTGGCGGCGTCGCGGATCGAGCGGATCTCTTTTGTAGTTCCTCACTCGCGAATGCCGACTGCCTCCCCGAGTGAGAATCAGAAAAAGATCCGTCTGATCCGCGACGCCGCAGGCGCAGCGTGATCCGCGCGTAAAGCGGAACGGACGTACCCCCGCTCCAGCGCCAGCCAATCCCGCCAGATCATTGCCAGTAAAGAAGAAAGGCCCCGGAATCTCTCCGGGGCCTTTCCTTTTCGAGCGTCGACCCGCGGACTAGGGGTTGACCGTGAACGCCGAGCTGGCGAACGAGGTCAGGACGCCGCTTGGCAGGAAGACCTTCGCGGTGAGGGTCTGACCGCCCGTCGTGTCGAGCTTGAGGTCCGTCAGCGTCAGCACGCCGTTCTCGACGCGCATGCGGACCGGCGCCGTCTGTCCATTCACCTTGCCCGACGTCGGGCTGAGCGTGATGTACTGCGTGCCCACCAGGAGCTTGTTCGCGGCATCCCGCATCTCGAGCACCGGGGCCGGGCTCATCGCGGTGTTCACCGTGACGTTCGTCGGCTGCGTCTTCCAGGCGAGGGTCGTCAGGCCGGCGAAGACGGACTTGTTCAGCTCCGGCTTCGACGGTGACAGGCCCTCGACGTAGTTGCCGCTGTAGACGATCTGGCCGTTGATCTCGCCGCCATCGACGAGCTCGACGTCCTTCGCGGTCACCGTCTGGAGCGGCGCCGTGATCTGGAGCTTCCGCGCCTTGACCGAGGTCGAGAAGGTCGCCGAGCCGGTGACGAACACCGTGTCCGCCTGCGTGAGGTCGGCGGCGCCATCGACGATCACGTTGCCCGCCAGCGTGAGCTTCGCCTGGCCTCCGCTCGCGATCAGCTTGCCGTGGATGCTGGCGCCGGAGATGGAGGGCGAGCCCGCCACGCCGAGGATCTTCGTCGCGACCTCGAGGTCGTTGAAGTGACCGCTGACGGTCGTGATGTTGCCGGTGCTCCAGATGGTCTTGTGCGTGCCGGTCGGGTAGAACCCGCCCGCCTTGGAGCCGCTGATGTTGCCGGTCACCTTGAGCACGCCGGCCGTCACGAGCGACTGGAGGGGCAGGTCGGTGCCGATACGATTGAACACCAGGTTGCCGTCGATCGTGAGCGTGTCCTTCGCGTCCTGCATGCGGAGGATGCCGGCCACGGTCGAGGCGCCGGTGACGACGACGCTGCGCCGCTCCATGCTCAGCTCACCGTTCTGCGCGACGGTCAGCCCGTTGGCGATGGAGATGTTGCCGCCGAACGAGGCCTTGCCGGTCACCAGCACGTGCTTGTAGCCGGCGATGGCCTGGATCGTCTGCGCCCGCGTCGGCGCCGCGTACTCCGTCGTGTCGACGGTCCAGGCGCCATCCACGCGCTGCACGGCGCCGATCTGGAGCGCCGCGAGGATCACGCTGCTGCCCGGCAGCGTCTGCACGTCCTCGAGCACGTTGATGCGTCCGTTGCCGGAAAGCTTGGTGTTGTCGCGGATCGTCAGGTTGCGACGCACGCCGGGCACCCAGAACCGGCCGACGATGCCGCCCGTCAGGGTCGTGTCCTGGAGGACGATGCCGCCGGTGCTCGAGTTGTTGAGCGTCAGGGCATTGAAGTGGAACGACGTCACCGCGCGGAGCTTCTGCGTCGCCGCTCCGATCATGATGAACTCGTGCGAGAGCGGCGTGGCCGTCACGGGGACGCCCGGGCCGCGAACGGCGACGTCGCCATTCACGCTCAGCACGCCCTTCGACCACGACGAGCCGCTGACCTCGAACTCGACCGGCAGTGAGGCCGGAACCGGCGTCGTGCCGACCGTCGTACCGACGGGGCCGAGCAGGCCGCCCTTGACGACGACCCTGTCGGCGTCGTTGTCCATGATCAGCTGCGCGTTCGTATGCAGCGGGGTCTGGCGGAGGCTGCCGCCGATCGTGACCGAGTTGCCGCCGACGGTCAGCGACGCCGTCCCGACGACGCAATCGCTGAGCGTCGTGAGGCAGCCAAGGGTGAGGTCACCGGGGACGCCGGTGCTGCCGGGCGCGAACCGGTCGATGCCCGCCACCACGACTTCCTTGTACTGATACGCCGCGCCGGCCGGGATGAGCTGCGGCCCGTTGGCCGTGCTCACCGGACCGAGGAGCGTGAACGTGTCCGGCTTGAAGGCGCCGGCCGCCACGAGCAGCCCGCGGACGGCCAGGTTGCGAAGGGTGATGCTGCCGCCGGCCGTCGTCAGGTTGGCGAGCGCGTTCACGCGTGCCGTGCCCGAGATGGCGCTGGCGATCGTGGCCACGACGCGGCCCGAGAACCGGAAGGCGTTCTGGTCCTGTGTCGAATTCCACGTGTGCGACCGGAACTCCACGGCGGCCGACGACACGTCGAGCTCCTGGAGCGGGACGATCGTCACGCCGGTGTCGGCGACGATCTGCGCCGCGGTCCCGTTGAGGATGATGCGGTTGGTGCCGCTGGCCTCGAGCGGGCTGGAGGTGGTGGCGGTCGGGGCGTACAGGGTCAGGTTGCCGCCGAGGCGGAAGGTGCCCGTCGGCCAGACCGAGCGGAGCGACGCGTTCTGCATGCCGGCGTCATTCCCGAAACGCGCGTTGCCCCGCACGTCGAGGGTGTCCGTCTTCTCGCTCATGATGATGCCGCCGCGGACCGTGAGGTTCTGCGCGACGTTCAGCTTGCGGCCGCGGAGGCGCAGCGCCGAGACGGCGTTGACCTCCATCGAGCCGGTCACCGAGACGTTGTCGACCAGCTCCGACTGACCGGTGATCACCAGGTTCGGCACCGTGCCGCGCAGGTACGTGGTGCTCTGGCTGAGACCCTGGGCGTTGACCCTGCCGGTCCCCGTGATCTGGCCGTCGACCTCGAGGCGTCCGGTGACCTGAAGCTCGTTCGAGCCGAGGGCCAGCGTGGCGTCCTTGAGGACCTTCACGCCGGCGATGATCGTGGTCCCGCTGATCGTCGCGACGTTCGGCGTGCCGGCGGGGATCTGGACGGTGTCCGTGGGCACCGGGACGACGCCTTCGGTCCAGTTGGCCGCGTCGTTCCAGTCCGTGGACGTCGTGCCCTTCCAGTGGCGGGTGACGGCGCCCGTCGAGAGCACCGTGACGCTGCTCGTGCCGACGATGCCGTTGCCCGCGTCCGCGGTGATGGTGACGGTGCCGGGCTTCACGCCCGTCACCAGGCCAGTGGAGGCGTTCACGGCCGCGATCTTCGGATCGCTGCTCTTCCAGACGATGACGCGCTCGGGCAGCACGTTGTTCGCCGCGTCACGCAGCTCGGGCGCCAGCGGCACGGTCCGGTCGACGTCGACGAGGCCCGCGGAGGGCGACACGGTCAGCGTTGTCGGGCCGGCCGCGACGACCGTCAGCGGCACGATCGTCGTCACCGAGCCGTTGGTCGCGCTGATCTCCACCGCGCCAGCGGCGAGACCCTGAACGAGGCCCGCCTGCGTCACCGTGGCTTTCGTGACGTCCGACGAGGTCCAGACGATGGTGCGGAAGCTCAGGGCGGTGTTCGACGGATCGAGCGGGGTCGCCGTGAGCTGGAGCGGATAGCCATTGGCGACGATGCTGCCGGTCGCCGGCGTGGCGATGATGGTCGCCACCGGCGAGCCGACGGCGCGGCCGACGCAGAGCGCCGACACGTCGATCTGGGCCGCCTTCATGAGGATGATCTGCGCGTCGATCGCCGTGACCCGGCCGTCGCAGTTGGCATCGCCGAAGGAGAGGTCCTGGCCGGCGGCCAGGGCGACGTCGACGATGCCCTTGAGCACCGCCTGCGCGTCGACCTGGTCGACCGTGTTGTCATTGGTGACGTCGCCGTTGAGGCGCGTCGACTGCGCGTGCAGCGTCGCCGGCACGAGGGCCAGCACCGCCGCGAGCAGTGATCCCGCGAGCACGCCGGACCACGCGCCCCGGCTGCCGGAATTGATGCGAATCATTCGTGAGTTCCTGGACTGAGTCGGAGGGAGGGGGCGTTAGCGGGGAACGACACTGCCGCGGAACAGCCGGCGGTCGACCGCGGTGGTCGCGGCTTCACTGGCGAACTCCGTCGTCGCGACCGCCACGACCTCGAGGCCGAGCGACGACACCGCGGCGGCGTCGGTGACCTTCATGCGGACGCTGGCGAGGGCGCTGGACGCGAACCCGTTGCCCGACGCGCCGACGACGATGAGCGTGTCGTGCACCGGGTTGGCGATCACCATGCCCTCGCTGCTCGGCAGCGCGGACAGGAACTGCATTCCCTTCGGGTCGAAGGTCAGCTTCACCTTGAAGCTGCCCACCGCCGCGCCCTTCGGCGCGAGCGAGTTGACCGTGACGACGACTTCCTCGCCGGCGGCCGGGGCCATCTTCGACAGGCTCAGGTACATCGTGCGCCCCGCGGCGGGCGTGACCGGCGCCACGGTGCTCTCGACCGCATCGCGATCCGTGCAGGCGCCCGCGAGCGCGGCGGCGGACAGGCTCAGGGCCGCGATCGCGGCGCGCAGGGGGAATTGCGAAATGGACTTCATGGAAGACTCCTCGCCGGCGAACCGGCCGGTGGGTGCGTTACTTGACGATGAGGGGGCGCGTGACCTTCACGGCCGTCGCGTTGAGATCGGAGAGGTCGGTCGCCGTGAGCTCGTTGGCGGAGAGCTTGAGCTCACCGATGAGGCCCGCGGTCGCGCTGTTCTTGAACGTGATCTTGAGGACCTCGACCTTGCCGGTGAGGCCGGCCGGGTCGGCGAACGACACGCGGATCGTGCCCGCGGCGGCGCTCGTGGCGTTGACCGTGGCCGCGACGCCGGCGCCGGCGGCATGGCTCTGGTAGACCAGCTGCGGCACGGACCACGTGATGTCGATCTGGCCGGAGGAGAGCTTCTTCTTCGACTGCGTCATGTCCACGTAGATGGACACGGTGTGCTCCGCGCCGCCGACCAGCTTGAAGCCGGTGAGGCTGGAGACGACCACCGCGGCCTCGGGCGCCGTCACGATCGCCAGCGCCGAGTCGGCGATGATCGACGAGTAGGTCCCGACGAGGATCGCCTGGCCCGGGGCATTGCCGGTGATGTGGCCGGCGGAGTTGATCGACGCCACGGCCGTGTTGCGGCTCGCGTAGGTGATCGTGCCCGGCATGGAGTTGCCGTCGACGTCACGCAGCGTGGCGGTGAAGGGCACCGTCGTGTTCTGCTGCACCGACACCTGCTGGCTCAGGAACCCGACCGTGGCGGGCACCTGCGGATTGACCGTCAGCGTCACGGTGACCGAGCGCGGAGCGGCGCCGCTGCCGGTGACCGGGATCGTCGCCGCGTAGATGCCGGACGTGAGGCCGAACATGTTCGCCGTGACGGTGAGGGTCGCCGGAGCGCCCGTGCCGTTCAGCGAGGCCGTCAGCCAGCCCGTGGCGCCGGGGCTGTAATTGATCGTGCCGACCGCCAGCGAGCCGAGCGCGCCGTTGCCGGAGTTGGTGATCGCCACCGTCTTGGCGGCGGGGCTCACGCCGTTGGCGGTGCCCGTGAAGGCGAGGCTGGAGACGTCCACCGCGATGACCGGCTGCGTCGCCGTCGCGGTGAACGTTGCCGCGGTGGCCCCCTCGACCGAAGCGGTCAGGGTGTTGGCGCCCGCGGACCCCAGCGTCCAGCTTCCCACGCTGGCGACGCCATTGGCGTTCGTCGTCGCCGCCGCGCCGGTGATGCTGCCGTTGCCGCTGGCCACGGCAAAGAGCACCGACGCGCCCGGCACCGGAGTGCCGACTTCATCCTTCACGATGACCGAGGGCGGAATCACGACCGCCGTGGTCACGTTGGTGGTCTGGTTGTCACCCGCCGACTTCACCACTTCCTTCGCGGGCCCGACCACCACGGAGACCGCCGTGGAAGCTTCGCCGCCGGAGGTCGACTTGACGGTGACCTTCGTGGCGCCGAGGCCCGTCGCGGTCACGAGGCCGGTGGCCGACACGGTCGCGATCAGGCCGTTGTCCGTGGAATACGTATAGGTCTCGTCGGTGACCGGCGCGTTGTCGCGCGTCGCGGACACCTGGAGCTGGACGGTCTTGCCGACGAGCAGCGACGAGGCTTCGGGGCTGATCGAGAGGACGGCGGGAGAGGGTGCCGCGGGATCGCCGCAGGCGATGCCCAGGGCGACGAACGCCGAGAGCGTCGTGCGCAGGATGCGCGGCCGGAGACGAGCTGGACTCGTGGTGATGGGAATCATCGAGGGACGACGGTGGGAAGGAGGGGAACGGGGGGCGGGGGCGCGCGCCTCCGGCTCTGGTCGCCCGGGGAGCGCACGCCAAAGCTGATGGCGTGCACGACCGCTCGCATGGGCAATGCGGCCCATGGCGCCAGCGCTGCACGCGCTCTATCGCCCGCGTCCTTCCATGGGAACCGGCATCCGGTCGCCGTTAGTATTCGGCATGACGGAATTCGCGAATGCCCCGGCCGCGTCGCCCGCCGAGCGCGGGCAGCTCGTGGCGACGCGCAACGCGCTGCTCGCCCTCCACAAGATCCTGCTCGAGACGGAGCGCGTTCGCTACGAGCGCGTGAACGGCCGGATCACCGACATGTTCCAGCTCCTCAACCTCACGATCAACGATCCGGCCTTCGCGTGGCTCCGGCCGTTGTCGGCGCTCATCGTCCAGATCGACGAGCGGATGGACGACAAGGAGAAGGTGATGACCTCAGCGGAAACGAAGGTCCTCCGCGCCGAGATCCGGGAGCTGCTGACGCCGGCCCAGACCGGGCCCGATTTCCAGCGGAACTACCACTGGGCGCTCCAGGAGAGCCCGGACGCCGTCATCGCGCACAGCGCGGCGCTCAGGACGCTGACGGCCCCCTGATCGGACGGGCGGGATCAGGGCTGGGAATGCCTGATCTCGTCGAGGACGCCGATCAGGGTCTGGATCCGGTCGCGGTCCACGCCCGCGAAGAAGCGCTTCTCGTAGTCGGCCACGATCGGATCCAGGGTCGCGAGCAGCTGTGTCGCCCGCTTCGTGATGCGGGTGGTCACCATGCGCCGGTCCTCGGTGTCCCGCGCCCGCTCGACGAGCCCGGCCTCCTCCATCCGGTCGAGCAGCCTGGTCACGTCCGGCATCCGGGTGAGCATGCGGTCGCGAAGCTCGTTGCGGCACAGGCCATCGGGCTCCGCGCCGCGCAGGATCCGCAGCACGTTGTACTGCGTGCTCGTGATTCCGTGCGGCCGCAGCAGGTGCTCGACCCGATCCCAGAGCTCGGCGCTCGTCCGCAGGATGCTGAGCAGGGCCTCCTGCTCGATGCTGTTGAAGGGCTTGTTCTGCCGGAGTTCTTCGCGCAGGGTCGAGGACATGGGCGCCAGAGAGTGCCGATGGCCGACAGGGGTGTCAAGTGGATGGCGGATTTCCGCTGAGTCGCTGCTGCCGGGGTGCCGGCCAACCACGAGACACCGCCGGAGATGAATCCGGAGAGGCTACCTCGAGCCCCCTCTCGGAATGCACCCCCGAATCCCCTCCGCCAGCCCGACCCGGAAATTGTCGACGCGCTGATCGCTCGTGCCGTGCCCGATCAGCCGCATGCGGGCCATGCGCCGGCTGTCGACGCGGCTGTTGCCCGTGAGCTCCACCGCCGGATCGCCGGCCGCCGCGAGGCCCACCATGGCTTCATCCAGGTCCCCCGGCTCGAGCGAGCCGTCGTCCTGCGCGCTGCGGGCGAACGCGCCGGCCATGCAGTCGGCGATCGCCTCGTTGTCGTACGGAATCCGCGAGGCGACGCCGAGCTGGATGGCGGCCGCGTGCCCCATCTCGTGCGCGATCACGCCGATGCCCGCCATGTCGCCGTCGGTGCCGAGCTGACGCGCGGCCTCCTTCCGCTGCCGCGCGACGAACACCTCGTCGAAGTAGATGGCGTTGGTGGCCGAGCAGTAGGCGGCGTTGTTCGCGGTCATGACGCCGCACGACGTCCGCACGTTGCCTCGGTAGTTGTAGATGCGCGGGGTGACGAAGCGCCGGCCCATCTGCTCGAAGTCGCGGGCCCACATGGCGGCCAGCGCTCCATATGCCTGCCGGATCTCCTCGTTCGACTCCGCGACGTCGGCCTCGGTGACGCGGACGTCAGGAGCCGTGGCGAGCCGTGGCGCCGGCGCGGCGGCCGACGCTGCCGAGGCCGTGATGGTCATGACGGCAAGAGCGAACCCGGCGTGGCGGGCCCGGCGGATCAGTGAATGCGTCATCGTTCCTCCTCTGCCACGTTGTTACCCCGCGGGGTTCGCTCCGGTCGCATCACGGTGGCGAAGTGAGCTGTTTTGTGCGACGATGTTCTCGTCCTGACCGCGGTCCACTCATGAGATTAGACGTTCAGTCGTATGTCGTATTAAGCCTGACCTTCGCGCTCGGGACCGCTTCGGCGCAGGCTCCCACGCGGCTGGAAGCGCTGTGGTACTCGACGCCTGGCGAGGTGAGCACGCAGAGCTTCCTCGCTCACGCGGACCAGATCTCCATCGTCTCGCCGCAGGTCTTCGCGTTCGACCGTGAGGGCGGGTTGCACGGGTCGGTCGACCCGCGGGTCATCGCCGCCGCGAAGGAGAAGCGCGTCCAGCTCGTCCCGCTGGTGATGAATCCGGGCTTCGACCAGCCGATGATGCATCACATCCTCACGACGCCCGGTCCGCGGTCGAGGGCCATTCGCGAGATGACGGCGCTGTGCCGGGACAATCACTTCGCCGGCATCCAGTTCGACATCGAGAACGTCCACGTGAGCGACAAGGACGCCTTCACCTCGTTCGCGAAGGAGACGGCCGATTCGCTCCACGCGATCGGGTGCACGCTTTCGGCGGCCGTCGTCCCGCGGCTCGGCGAGGATCGCGGCCCCACGAGCTATCACCAGTGGATCTTCGACAACTGGCGCGGCGCCTATGACTACAAGGGCCTCGCCGACGTCATGGATTTCCTGTCGTACATGACCTACGCGCAGCACACGGGCAACTCCCCGGCTGGTCCGGTCGCGGGATATCGCTGGGTGGAGGATTGCCTGAAGTACGTCCTCTCGCTGGGCGTGCCGCCCTCGAAGATCTCGCTGGGGCTCGCGAGCTACTCCGACCACTGGTATCCCGCGTACGACTCCGTCTCGGGCCCGCGCATGCGCGGCGGCGACATTTCCTGGGAGCGGGCGATGACGATCCTCGGCCGGCAGGGCGTCACGCCGCGGTGGGATCCGGTGGACCGCGCGCTGCGCGCGGAGTGGAGCGAGGGCGGCGTGTATCAGTCCATGTGGATCGAGGACTCCCGGGCCTTCATGGCGAAGCTCGCCCTCGTGAAGAAGTACCGGCTCCGCGGCTACTCCGTATGGGTGCTCGGCACCGAGGATCCGAAGACGTGGAGCGCGCTGCGGGCAGCCGGCGTGAGGCCGGCGCGGCCGGGCCGCTGACATGACCGTGCTTCTCGAGGCATGCCTCGACTCACTGGAGCTCGCGGTTGCGGCGGAGGAAGGTGGCGCCGGGAGGATCGAGCTGTGCGACCGCCTCGACGTCGGCGGAACCACGCCTTCACGTGAGCTGATCGAGCGGGTGGTGGCGGCGGTCAGGATTCCGGTGTTCCCGATCATCCGCGTGCGGGGCGGGGACTTCTTCCATTCCGATGCCGAAGTCGAGCAGATGAAGCGCGACGTCGAAATGGCTGCCGCGGCGGGGGCGGCGGGCCTCGTCATCGGCATCCTCGCGCCGGATCGCACGATCGACCGGGTCCGGACGCGCGCGGTGATGGACGTGGCGCCGCACCTGCCGGCGACGTTTCACCTTGCCTTCGACCAGGCGGCCGATCAGGCGCAGGCGCTCGAGGCGGTCGCGGAGATCGGCATCGCGCGGATTCTCACGCGCGGCGGGGGGAAGACCGCGCTGGACGGCGTCGAGGGTCTGCGGAGGCTGGTCGGCCAGTCGGCGGGACGCGTCCAGGTGATGGCCGGCGGCAGCGTCCGGGAGGACAACGCCGAGGAGATCGTGAGGCGGTCCGGGGTACGCGAGATCCATTCGCGTGGCACGGCGTATCGGGAGATGGTCGCGGCCGCGCGCCGCGGCGAGGCTCGCGGACGATGACGGGAACCGCTCCGGCCAGTACGCCGACGCCGAACCCGTACGCGTACACGCCTCCCGCCGACGATTCGTCGTGGCGGATCGTCCGGAACGTCCGCATCGGCATCACGCTGCTGCTGTTCCTTCTCGCCGTCCGCGCGTTCCGCGACGAGCTTGGCTCGGTGCCGCTGATCAGCGACATAGACCTGGCCGTGCACGAGTTCGGGCACATGCTGTTCATGCCGTTCGGCTGGGCCTTCCTTGGAGAGACGATGGTCATCCTCGGCGGCTCGCTGACGCAGGTGGCGCTGCCCCTGGTCTTCGTCGGCTACTTCGCCTTCTCGAAGAAGCACCGGGACCTCCACGGCGCGACGGTCTGCCTGTGGTGGACGGCGATGAACCTGCTGTCGGTGTCCATCTACGCCGCCGATGCGCGGGCCCGGCAGCTCATGCTCATCTCGGGAGCGACGGGCCAGGAGGACGACAGCGGCCACGATTTCTACAACCTCTTCTCGCAATGGGGAGTGCTGAACCGGGATACGCTCTACGCGGCACGGTTGCGCGCCCTGGCGGTGGTGCTGTGCTTCGTGAGCGTGGTGTTCGGCATGTACTTCGCGGCGAGGAAGCCGGTGATGAAGGATCGGTGAGGGACTGACCCGCGGACCTCGCTGCCGACAGCCGCAACCGGAAGCGTCCTGCGGGCAGTCAGCTCATCGCGGACTGGCGGCTCGCCCCCGGATGCCGCAGAGTAGAGCCATGAAATTCCGGCCTACCTTCCTCGCGCTGGCCCTCGCCGCCGGCTGCACCCCCTCCTGGAGCGGCTCGGGCGATCCGATGCCCACTCCGATGCCCGCGACTCCGACCCGCCAGGCCGCCGCTCCGGCCAGCTATCGCGTCGTCGAATCAGCCACCGGCAACACCGTCCCCTTTTCGTCGCTGGTCGGACGCGCCGCGCAGGCCGACGTCGTCTTCTTCGGCGAGCAGCATGACGATCCCGAGACGCATTTCCTCGAGTTTGCGCTGCTCGAGGGGCTGGGCCAGCGCCATTCGGGAGTGGTGCTCTCCCTGGAGATGTTCGAGCGCGACACGCAGTACGATCTCGACCGGTATCTCGCGGGCACCCTGAGCGAGACGGAGTTCCTGGCGAGCTCGCGGCCGTGGCCCCGATACGCGACGGACTACCGGCCGATGGTGCAGCTCGCCCGGGCGCGCGGCTGGAAGGTCATCGCGGCCAACATCCCGCGGCCGATGGCCAGCGCGATCTCCCGAAAGGGCCTGGCGTCTCTCGACACGCTGACGACGCTCGAGCGGCAGCGCGCCGCGACGGCGCTCGAGTGCGCGCCGACCACGGCGTACTACCGCCGCTTCGCCGAGACCATGGGCGGGCACGGTCCGGGCGGCGGCCCCCCGACCGCGGCGGACAGCGCCGCCGCCGCGGCGACGATGCGGAAGTTCTACGAAGCCCAGTGCTCGAAGGACGAAACGATGGCGGAATCCATCGCCCGCGAGCTGATGTCGGCGGGCCGTCGCGAGTCGGTCATCCTGCACGTCAACGGCGCGTTCCACAGCGACTACGGACAGGGCACAGCCGAGCGCGTGCGCCGGCGCGCTCCCGACATGCGTCTGCTGCTGATCACCGCCGTGCCGGTGGACGATCCGGCGACTGCCGTGCTGGGCAATGAGGGCGCGAAGGCCGACTACGTGATCTTCACGAGGGCGCCGGCGAAGAAATAGGTAGGAGTGGGAGTGGGAGTGGGGGTGGGATTGATCGGATGGGAGTGGGAGTGGGAGTGGGAGTGGGTTTGGGGATGAGAGCGTT
>CAMLHT010000079.1 GCA_946479895.1 uncultured Gemmatimonadota bacterium
CCATGCAGCAGCGCGGCGCGGTGGCCTTCGACTACGGCAACAACATCCGCACCGTGGCCCTCGACGCCGGCGTCAGCGAGGCGTTCCGGATCCCGGGATTCGTCCCCGAATACATCCGGCCGCTGTTCTGCGAAGGGAAGGGCCCGTTCCGCTGGGTGGCCCTCTCGGGAGATCCGAAGGACATCGCCCGGACCGACGACCTCGTGCTGCAGCTGTTTCCGCACGACGAGCATCTCGCTCGCTGGATTTCCATCGCCCGCGAGAAGGTGCACTTCCAGGGACTGCCCGCCCGGATCTGCTGGCTGGGGCTCGGCGACCGCGCAAAGTTCGGCGTGGCGCTCAACGACCTCGTTGCGAGCGGCGAGCTGTCGGCGCCGATCGCCATCGGCCGCGACCACCTGGACACCGGCAGCGTCGCGTCGCCGTTCCGCGAGACCGAGGCGATGAAGGACGGCACTGACGCCGTCGCCGACTGGCCGATCCTGAACGCCCTGCTGAACACGGCCAGCGGCGCCTCATGGGTGTCGTTCCATCATGGCGGCGGGGTCGGGATCGGCAACTCGCTCCACGCCGGCCAGGTCATCGTGGCCGACGGAACGCCGGAGATGCGCGAGCGCCTCGAGCGCGTGCTGACCAACGACCCTGGCCTCGGCGTCGCCCGGCACGCCGACGCGGGCTATGACATCGCGATCGAGACGGCGAAGGAGCAGCGCCTCAACCTCCCAATGATCCCCTGAATGTCGTCCCGAGCGCGGCGAGGGACCTGATTTCAGGTTGCGCGAAGAAGAGCAGGTCCCTCGCTCCGCTCGGAATGACGGTCGTTCTATGCTCTCTTCCCGCTTCAAACCCTGGCACGTCCCGCTGTTCGCGGTGAAGTACGCGAGACTCTGGGCTACCCGCATGCCCGTGCTCGTGCACTTCGAAGTCACCATGCGATGCAACGCGAAGTGCGGCTTCTGCGACTACTGGAAGACCGACCCGTCGGAGAAGGATCGCGAGCTGAAATCGTTCGCCGATGCCGCCCGGAAGTTCGACCCCATGCTCGTATGCTTCACCGGCGGCGAGCCGCTCATGCGCCGCGATCTCGAGGGCCTCGTCGCCGCGGTGAACGACGCGATCCGTCTCAAGTACATCACGCTGATCACGCACGGCGCGATGCTCACCCCCGAGCGGGCGAAATCGCTGTGGGACGCCGGCGTCAACCAGCTGAGCATCTCGCTCGACTATCTCGATGAGCGGCACGACGAGGCCCGCGGCATTCCCCGGCTGTCGGCCAGGATCCTCGACGCGGTCCCGCGGATGCGCGAGATGGGCATCGACAACATCCGCTTCAACACCGTCATCAAGAACGACAACGTCGATCACGTCATGGCGATCGTGCGTCGCGCGGCCGAGATCGGCGTCGGAGTGAACTTCAGCATCTACACGGCGGCCAAGAACGGGAACGCCGACCACGTGCTGAACGAGACGCACTTCGCGCGGGTGGACGCGCTCGTGGCCGAGCTGCTCGCCTTCAAGAGGCGCAACCGGAAGGTCATCACGAACTCCGACTACTACCTCGAGCAGATTCCGCGCTACATCCGCGGCGAGATGCGCGAGCCCTGTCGCTCCGGGATCCGCACGATTCACCTCGACCCGACGGGCCACGTGAAGCGCTGCCCCGACTTCCCGACCGACTTCCACTGGCGGGACTTCAGGAAGTACGAGCCGGTGAGCTGCAACGACTGCTACTACGCGTGCCGCGGAGAGGCACAGGCGCCCCTGCGGCTGTCGCGCATACGCGACATCATGGCATGACCGCGCGGGCCACGATCTTCGCGAACGCGCGCCAGGTCGTCACCTGCGCCGGCCCGGGAGCGGCGCGGCGGGGGCCGGCAATGGCGGACGCCGTCGTGCGCCCGGACGTCGCCGTCGCCGTCGTCGGGGACTCCATCGGGGCGGTGGGGCCGCTGCGGGACATTCGCGACGCGCATCCCGGCGCGGCCGAGATCGATTGCGCGCAGGGCGTGCTGACACCGGGCCTCGTCGACTCGCACACGCACGCGATCTTCGGCCGTGCGCGCTACGAGGAGCAGGAGTACCGCGCCGCGGGGCTCGACTACATGGAGATCGCGCGGCGGGGCGGGGGCATTCACTCGTCGGTCCGCGACCTCCGGGCGCGCGACGAGCGCGAGCTCGAGGCGCTCGGCGAGAAGCGGCTTCGCCTGCTCGCGTCCTACGGGATCACCACGGTCGAGGTGAAGTCCGGCTATGGACTGACCCTCGACGACGAGCTGAAGACCCTGCGCGTGATTTCGCGGCTTGCCGGCCGCCTGCCGATGCGAATCGTTCCCACGTTCCTCGGCGCGCACGAGATCCCGCTGGAGCACCGGGGCTCGGCGGCGAGCCGGCGCGAATACATCGAGCTGGTGATCAACGAGATGCTGCCCGCCGTGGCGGAGGGGAAGCTCGCCGCCTTCGCCGACGTGTTCTGCGAGACCGGCGTCTACACGGTGGACGAGACGCGCGAGATCCTCACTGCGGCGCGGTCGCGCGGTCTGGGACTCAAGCTGCATGCGGACGAGCTGACGTCGTGCGGCGGCGCGGAGCTGGCCGCGGAGATCGGCGCGACCTCGGCCGACCATCTCGCCGCCGTTTCCGGCGCCGGCATTCGCTCGCTCGCGGGCAGCGGCACCGTCGCGACGCTGCTTCCCGGCACGATGTCCTTCCTCGGGAAGGTGAAGCAGGCGCCGGCGCGCTCGCTCATCGACGCGGGGGTTCCGGTCGCCCTGGCGACCGACTTCAACCCCGGGACGTCGCCGACCCCGAACCTGCCGCTGATCATGAGCTTCGGCCTCAGCCAGCTCCGGATGTCGGCGCACGAGACGTTCATCGGCGCGACCGTGAACGGCGCCGCGGCCCTCGCGCTCGCCGGGGGCGTGGGGCAGGTCGCGCCGGGGTTTTCGGCGGACCTCGCGCTCTGGGACGCGGAGGACTTCCGCGAGATTCCCTACTGGTATGGAGATCGCCGCTGCCGCGCCACGTGGGCGAGGGGCAAAGCTTGTCACCAGAGGGACTTAGACCTAGGTTAACGCTTCCTACCGAATCGCTCGACGCTCGCCCCGGGGCCGATGTCCAACGTAGCAAAACTGAAGAAAGAGGCCGCCGACCTCGAGCAGAAAAAGCAGTTCGACAAGGCGCTCAGAGTCTACGTAAAACTCTTCGCCGAGTTCGAGAAGCATCCCCAGGAGGTCGATGGCGCGCTCTTCAACCGCGTCGGTGACATCCAGATCAAGCTCGGTCAGGTGGCGGAGGCCGTCGATACCTACGAAAAGGGCGTCGACTATTACGCCGAGGGCGGGTTCGTCAACAACGCGATAGCGCTCTGCAACAAGATCCTCCGGCAGGCGCCGGGGCGCGCGTCCGTCTACTACAAGCTCGGTAGGATCAGCGCGCAGAAGGGACTCAAGGCCGACGCGCGCAAGAACTATCTCGAGTATGCCGACCGGATGCAGAAGGCCGGCAACACCGGCGAGGCCTTCCGCGCCCTGATCGAGTTCATGGAGCTCGTCCCGGATCAGGACGACATCCGGACCATGCTCGCCGACCAGCTGATCAAGGCCGATCGCAAGGCCGACGCGGTCGTGCAGCTTCAGCACCTGTACGAGCGGCACAGCAGCGAAGGCAGGGTCGCCGAGGCCGACGCGGTCGCGGCGAAGGTGAAGGCGCTGGATCCGACGGCAGAGCTGTCGGCGGGAACCTCGTCCTCCGAGTCGTCCTCGGGCGGCGACCTGATTTTCCTGGATCTCGACGCGCCCGTGCGTCCCGCGGCGGCCCCGGAGCCGCCGAAGCCCGCGCCTCCGCCGCCGAAGCCCGCGCCAGCGCCGCCGCCCCCTCCGCCGGCACCGGTTGCCGCTGCTCCCGCGCCAACGCCGCCGCCGCCCGCGCCCCCGGCTCCCGTTCCGGCTCCGCCGGAGGAAATGGAGATCACCCGGGCGTCGGATCAGGCCGTGGATGTTTCCGACTCGGTGCTGGACAGCGGCATCGAGATCGAGCCGACGAGCCTCGGCGGCGGTTCCGACGCGCCCCAGGCGATGGATGCCGGCCTCGACATCGAGCCGACGTCCTTCGGAGAGGTAAGCCTGGAGCCTGCGGCTGCCCCGCGTGCGTCAGCGCCCGAAGTGGATGCCGCGCCCCCGGTCTTCGAGGACATGGCGCTGGAGATCCCGGGCGGGGTCGCCGACGAGCCAGAGGCCGGGGCGGAGCCCGAGTCCGAGCACGAGCTGCTCGAAATCGATTCGCTTCCCGAGTCGGCGATCGCTCCGGTGATCGACGACTCGCCGGCCGCGATGCCGTCGATGGACCTCGTCGATCTCGAGCCCGTCGAGGAGGTTCCCGAGCCAGCGCAGGCCCCTCCGCCGCCGCCGCCCAAGGCTGCTGCCCCGACGCCGCGAGCTGCTCCGCCGGCTGCGCCCCGTCCCGCGGCCCCCGCGCCCAAGGCGCCGCCGGCTCGCCCCTCCGTGCAGCCGATGATGGATCTCGACCTCGACGTCGATTCGCCGCGGAAGTCCACGGTGTTCGCCGCCAAGGCCGTGAACATCCTGCAGGCGGCAGTCGCCGGCGCGCCCGAGGACTGGTCGCTTCGCCGTGAGCTGGCGGAGGCGATGCTCGAGGCGGGCGATCGCGCCGGCGGGCTGCACGAGCTCGAGGTCGCGATGAACGGCGCCGAGAACTCGGACGATCTCGAGCTCGCGATGGCCCTCGCCGAGGAGCTCGGAAAGCTCGAGCCGCTCACGGTGAAGCACCACCAGAAGCGCGTGGAGTACGCGTTCCGGCGCAATGACAAGCCGCGCCTCGTCGAAGCGTACCTGACGCTCGGCGACGCCCTGATGCAGAACGCGCAGAACGAGAAGGCGAGGGCCGTCTACCAGCGCGTGCTCGAGCTGGCGCCCGACAACCTCCAGGCGCAGATGGCCGTGGAGATGATGGCGCCGGCGGTACCCGCGGCCCCCGTGGCGCCCGTGACGCGCAGCAGCGCGACGACGCCCACCAAGCGGTCCACGTCGGTGCCCGCCGCCCCGGCCCGCCAGACGCCGCGCACGTCGGAGGAAGGCTTCGTGAACCTCGGCGACTGGCTGCGCGAGGACGAGACCCCGAAGGACACGCGCATGGTCGTCGACGAGAAGGAGCCGACCGGCGACGAGGACGCGGACTTCGCCGACATGCTCAAGAAGTTCAAGCAGGGGGTCGCGGAGAACGTCGACGCCGAGGACTATCAGAGTCACTACGACCTGGCGATCGCGTTCAAGGAGATGGGCCTCCTCGACGAAGCCATCGCCGGCTTCCAGAAGGCGCTCGGCAGCAAGCAGAACCGGCTGCCGACTTACGAGGCGCTCGGCGAGTGCTTCCTCGAGAAAGGACAGGCAAAGATGGCGTCGGCGATCCTCAATCGCGCCGTGAACGAAAGCAGCACGTCGGACGACCAGCTCGTCGGCGTCCTGTACCTGCTCGGTCGCGCGGCGGAGGAGCAGGGTCAGGTCGCGCAGGCGCTGGAGTACTACCAGCGGGTGTTCGTGATAGACATCCAGTTCAAGGACGTGGCGGACCGGATGAGCGCCCTCGACCAGGCGGCACGATGAGCGCGCCGACGGCGGGACAGGGCAGCTCGGTGCTCAAGGACATCCAGGCGCCCGTGAAGCATCATCTCGAGCGGGTACCGGCCGAGATGGTGGAGATCATGTCGGAGGACCTCCCGCTGATCCAGGAGGTCGCCGCGCACCTGCTGAGGATGCGGGGCAAGCTGTTCCGCCCGACGCTGGCGCTGCTCAGCAGCTCCATCGAGGGGCGGTCCGAGGCTCGCGCCGTGCCGCTCGCGGCGGCCATCGAGCTGATGCATCTCGCGACGCTCGTGCACGACGACTCCGTCGATCACTCGGTGCTCCGTCGCGGGCTGCCGACCATCAACTCGCTGTTCAGCCACCAGATCTCCGTGATCATGGGGGACCTGCTGTACTCGCGCGCGCTGCGCACGCTGGTGAAGATCCGCGACATGGAGATCATGCGCATCCTCACCGACGTGTCCAACGAGCTCGCGATCGGCGAGATGCGGCAGCTCGGCGCGATCGACAGGCTCGGGTTCACCGAGGAGGAGTACTTCAAGCTGATCCGCGCGAAGACCGCGTCGCTGCTCGCCGCGGCGTGCGAGACGGGGGCGATGTGCGGCGCGCCGGCCCACAGCCGGGCGATGGCGCGCTACGGCGACCGCCTGGGCATGGCCTTCCAGATCGCCGACGACATCCTGGATTACCTGGGCGACGAATCCGTCACGGGTAAGCCGGCCGGGCTCGACCTGAAGGAGCACAAGGTGACCCTGCCGATGATCGCGGCACTGCCGCGCATGTCCGCGGCGGGCCGGAAGCGGGTGGACGAGCTGTTCGCCACCGAGGAGCCGTCCGATGCGCTCGTGGCCGAGATCGTGGCCGTCGTGGCCGATGCCGGGGGCATCGACGCGGCCCGCGCCCGCGGTGACCAGTTCATGCAGGAAGCCGAGGAAGCCCTCTCCGGGCTGCCGGAATCTCCCGTCCGCGCCTCGCTGACGGATGCCATCGCCTACGTCATGGAGCGCCGGTCATGAGTCTCATCAGCCCCCGCGGAGCGACAGGCCCCCGTGGATCCTCCAAGCACCGTCCGGGGTTTCATGCCCTGGTGCTGACGATCGGGTTCATCGTTGGCGGAACGCTTCAGGCCATCGCCCGGGGGTTCCTGCCCGCCGGGCCCGCCAAGGAGTTCCTGACCGCCGGGGTCACGCCGTCCATCGGTCCAATGAAACTGGACCTGATCCTGATTAGCTTGAGTGTCGGGCCCGTGGCCGTGGATGTGTCACTTCTCAGCTTGCTGGGCGTCTTGATCGCGTACCTGATAGCGCGGTCGCTTTTCTAGGAGATCTTATGGGCTTGGGACTCGGACCAATGGAACTTGCGATCATCCTGGTGATCGTCCTCGTCATCTTCGGCGCCAAGCGCGTCCCGGAGATCGGCGCGTCTTTCGGCAAGGGCATCCGCGAGTTCAAGCGGAGCCTGAGCGACGTCGACAACCAGATCCGGCAGCCCGACGCGACCCGTCCGGCCGATCGCCTGAACGCGGGCGGGCAGGACACCGCAACCCCGATCGTTCGCGACGACGCCAAGGCGGCGGAGCCGAAGAGGCTGATCTCGCGCGGCCGTCGGAGGGGGGGCGGACGGTGTTTTGGAGACGCATGAAAGCACGCGGGGCGAGCATCCTGAGATGCTCGCCCCGCTTCAGTTTCACCCTCCGCCCTCCGCCCTCCGTCCTCGGACTAGGCGCTCTGCCGACGCACGGCCGCGTTGATGGCCCGCCGGCGATCGTCCACCTTCGCGGACTGACGCAGGTCCTGGAGGTACATCTGGATCGCCTGCTGCTGGAGACCCTGGGAGCGCTGCTGCCGCTGGACGGACTTCTGCGCGAGCCAGGCCGCGCTGTCCGCGTCCACCCGGCGATCGACCCGAAGGACGAACACCGCGTCGTTGGTGCGAACCGGCGCGCTCACCACGCCGACGGGGAGGCCGAACGCCGCTCCGATCGCCTCGTTCACCTGGCCGATGCCCGGGACGAAGGATGAGCGGGTGAATGCCGGCGACTTCTCCGCCGTCAGGCCCTTGGCCGCCGCTGCCGCCTCGAGGGTCGGCGTGGCCGACTCCGCGAGCAGCTTCGCGCCCTGCATGAAATTGTCGAGCTCACGCGCCGTGATGACGCGCGCCCGCACCTCGTCCTTCACCGACTCGAAGTCGGGCTCGTCGCCGGATCCCTGGGTGAGGGAGTCGAGGCGGGCGAGGTAGTAGCCGTTCTCGTCGTCGAACAGGTCGCTGGTCTCGCCGACCTGCGCGCCGCCGAACGCCCAGGCGCTGACGCTCGGGATGACCCGATTGCCCGCGGTGGCGGGCTGGTTCTCGATGGCCGTGACCCGGACCGGGGTCAGGCCGAGGGTCTTCGCCGCGGCGTCGAACTTCGTGGGATCGACGGCGTTGCCGGCGAGGGTCGCCAGCGAGTCGGCCTTGCGATCGATGCGCGACGTGGACGAATCGCTCGGGGCGATGCGAACCAGGATGTGCCGCAACGCGAGCGTGTCGGCCTTCTTCTCGTCCACGCGGATCAGGTGGTAGCCGAACTCCGTGAGGACCGGCTGCGAGACTTCCCGCGGGGGCAGGGACCACGCCGCCTTCTCGAAGGCGTCGACGAAGCGGTTGTGGCCCACGCGCCCAAGGTCGCCGCCCTTGCCGGCGGCGTCGGGCGACTCGCGGTCGGCCACGTCCTCGAACTTCGCGCCGGCGAGGATCTCGTTGCGCAGTGCGACCGCCTTCGCGCGGGCCGCCGCGGTATCGGCGGCGGTGACGACGCGCGGAACCTGGAGAACCGAGAGCACGGCGTGGCCGGTCCGCGTGAATTCCTTCCGGTGCGCGTCGAAATACTTGCGCAGGTCGTCGTCGGTGACGGCCTTGGCCACCGCCGGATCGGCGCCCGGACGGAAGGCGACGTAGGTGACGGCGACGCTGTCATGCGAATCGCGCCACGTGCGCCACAGCTCCGGATCGCTCACGTAGGCGCCGGCGGCGATCTGGTCGAACAGCTTGCGGCGCGGAATCTCCGCCCGGTAATGCTGCTCGAGCATCGCCAGCAGGCCCTGCTGCTTCGCCGTGGAGCTCGACAGGTAGCGCTGGTACTTCGCCATGTCGAACTGTCCGTTGGTCTGGAGCTCGGGCTGGTTCACCAGCCAGTCGGGCGGCAGCTCGCGCGCGTACATCTTGATCTCGTCGTCGGTGACGAGGATGTGGCGCCTGGCGTATTCCTGGGCGAGCAGGACCTCCATCACCATCTGGTCGAAAACGTCGTTCTCGATCCGGCGGTTGTCGTCCTGCGTCAGCGACTGCGTCGATCCCCGCTGCTGGAGCGCCTGCTGCTCCTGCTGGACCTGCTGCTGGACGCGGTTCATGAAATCCGTATACAGGATTTCGCGACCGTTGACGACCGCCACGGCGGTGGTGGGGGTGATTGTGGTGCGGCCGAGAAGGCCGGAGGTCTCTACGAGTAGGAAGCCACCGACAAAGGCGACGGCTACCAGGAGCCAGACGTACTTCGCCAGGCTCCGCATCTGTTGCAGCACGGGGTAAAGCTCCTCGCGCGGTAGGTGAAACTGCTTCAGGGCAAGCTCGAAAGTCTACGCCGTCGGATGACCTAAAATCAAGTGAGCCCGCGACTTCTGATTGACTTGCCGGCAAAATCGCGTGTAGCTTGTTCCACCCGACGAGCGCCATCCAGACGTAGCGGGGAACCTGCCTGAGTCGTCAGGAGCGCAGGTCCCGCGGCCCCGCTCGGGACGACAAGCCCCCAGTTTCCCGGTTTCCTCATTGTCCAGCTCTGCTCGAATCGAGGAGCTTCGCAAGAAATTCGACGAGAATCCGCGTCGCTATTTCGCTCCTCTTGCCAACGAGTACCGGAAGGCGGGGGACTTCGACCAGGCGATCTTCATCTGCCAGGAGTACCTGCCGCAGCAGCCCGGTCACATGAGCGGGCACATCGTCTTCGGCCAGGCGCTCTTCGAGGCCAAGCGTTTACCGGAGGCGCGGACGGTCTTCGAGACGGCGCTCTCGCTCGACCCCGAGAACCTCATCGCCCTGAGGCACCTCGCCGACATCTCGCGGGACCTGGGCGACATTCCGGCGGCACGCACCTGGTACGAGCGGGTCCTCCACGCCGACCCCCGGAACGAGGAAGTCCAGGCCATCGTCGAGGGCCTCGGCTCCGGCTCGTCGCCTGTCGCGACCACGGCCGAAGTGCCCGCGGTCGCCACGACGCCGGCACCCGTGGTCTCGCCGACCGCGAAGACGCTCCCGGACGGCTCGTCCTCCGCGCCGACCGTGGTGCTTTCTGCCGCGGCCGTTCAGGAGATGCTGAAGGCCCGCCTCGGAGCCAAGGCTCCCGGCGCCGCGGAAGCGGCACCCGAGCCGGCGCCCGCACCGGCGCCTCAGCCTGAGCCGGAGCCCGTCGCCGAAGTCGAGCTGCTCACACTGGATTCGACGTCGACCGTCGAGATCACCAGCCAGCCGGCCTCCGGGCAGATCGAGGGCCTCGAGCCCACGTCGCAGGCGCCGGCTGAAATGCCCGCTTTCGAGCCGCTCGGCCTCGAGACCAACACCGTGCAGGGTGCCCAGCCCGACGCCGAGGCGGTCGCCGCGCCTCCGCTCGACGGCCTCGATACGATCTCGCTCGACATCTCGCTGCCGGGCTCGTCGCCGTCGGCACCGACCGCGGAAGTGCCGGCGGTCTCCGCCGAGCCCGCGGCCGCTCCCGCCGGTGACGATGGCGGCCTGCTCGACCTCGGCTCCTTCAGCTTCGGTGGGACGGAGGCGGCGGCTCCTGCGGCGGCTCCTTCCGCGGCCGAGACGCCGATCGACGGCGGTCATGACGACGGCATGGAGCTGCTCGATCTCGACCTTCCGTCGGCGCCGGCCGAACCGGCGCCACCTCCGGCCGAGCAGTCCGTCTCGACGATGATCATCGATACGGTGAAGTCGGTCGCCTCGCCGATGACCGACGCGCTCGAAGCCGCCGTCCCGATGGTGATGGATGCCCTCGAGTCGGCGGCGCCGGCCATGATGGACCTGGTCGATACGACCATCCCGTCCGTCATCGAGACGGTGCAGGACGTGGTGCCGTCGGTGGTCGAGGCGGTCGTCGAGACTCCGACCGTCATCATGGAGGCGATTCGGCCTCCCGCTCCTCCTCCGGAGCCGCCACGCGAGCCGCGGACGAGCCAGTCGGTTCCCATCGTCACCGAGACGATGGCCCAGCTGTACCTGAGCCAGGGGCATCGCGACGAGGCCATCGACATCTATCGGAAGCTGATCGAGTCCCGGCCCGGCGATACCGAGCTGCGGGCGAGGCTCGCCGCGATCGAGAACCAGGAGGCGGCGCGGCCCGCGGCGGCAGCAGCGGCGCCGTCCAGGCGTTTCACTGGCTCCGGGCCGACGATTCGCGAGGTCCTCCGCGAGCTGTTCGGCGTCACGGGCGACGCGCAGGCGCCCGAGGGCGCGGGTGATGCGGCCGTCGGAGAGATCGGGTCCATCGACATGCTGTTCTCGACGCAGGCCGTCGCGGAGGCATTGAGCCCTCTCGCCGTCGCCTTCGACGGCGGGTATGTGGCGTCGCAGGGCGACATCGACGAGCTGTTCGGCGCGTCCCGATGAAGATCGCCGTCATCAACGGGCCGAATCTCAATCTGCTTGGGGTTCGGGAGCCCGCGGTCTACGGGCGCGAGACGCTCGCCGACGTCGAGCGATCGCTGCGGGCCGTCGCGCGGGAGCTCCCGGTGGAGCTGGAGTTCATCCAGCACAACGGGGAAGGGCAGATCATCGACGCGATTCACGCCCTGCGCGGCCAGGTGAACGGCGCGATCGTGAACGCCGGCGCGTACGCGCACTCGAGCCTCGCGATCCGTGATGCGCTGGTGGGCGTGAGCATCCCGTTCGTGGAGCTGCACATCAGCAACGTCTACGCGAGGGAGCCGGAGCGGCGACACTCGATGCTGGCGCCGGCCGCGCTCGGGGTGATCTGCGGCCTTGGCACCTACGGGTACGAGCTCGCGCTGCGGGGCCTCGTGAAGTCGCTGTCGGCGCGTGGCTGACGCGCGCCCCCGGCGCCTCGCGGCGCTCGCGGAAGGACTGACGGCCGCCCACGTGGACGGCCTGCTCGTCACGAGCCTGCCCAACATCCGGTACCTGACCGGATTCTCGGGCTCGAGCGGCCTGCTGTTCGTCACGCAGCGCGACGTCGTGTTCATCACCGACTTCCGCTATCAGACGCAGGTGCGCGACGAGATCGGTGATCTCGCGCGCGTGATCATCGAGTCGCAGAGCCTCTGGACCGGGCTGTGGCACCAGCTTGCCCATGTGGCGAACGTGACGGTCGCCGGCTTCGAGTCCGCGCATCTCCTCCACCGGGATTTCCAGCGGTTGCTGGAGCAGGGGTCGCGGTGGCAATGGCGGCCGACGCTGGATCTCGTCGAGACGCTCCGCGAACGGAAGGACGCGGACGAAGTCGCCCTCATCCGCGAGGCCGGGAGCGTCGCCACGCGCGCGCTGGAGACGACGTTCGGCCAGGTGCGCGCCGGCATGCGCGAGACGGCGATCGCCGGCATCCTCGAGAAGGCGTTGCGCGACGAGGGCAGCGAGGGATTCCCGTTTCCCACGATCGTCGCGTCGGGCCCGCGCTCCGCGCTGCCCCACGCGCGCTCGTCGTCCCGGGAAATCGCCGAGGGTGATGTCCTGCTCATAGATTTCGGCGCCGAGGTCGGCGGCTATTGCGCGGACGTCACCCGCACCGCGGTCGTCGGGCGCGCCACGGCCGAGCAACGCGAGTTTCACGAGGTGGTCCGCGTGGCCAATGAGCGCGCGTCGGCAAACGTTCGGGCCGGCATGACCGGCCGGGATGCCGACGCACTCGCGCGAGACTACATTGAGCAGCGCGGTTTTGGGGATTTGTTCGGACACAGCCTCGGGCATGGTCTCGGGCTGGAGGTGCACGAGGCGCCACGGCTCGCGCGGACCGCGGAGGGCGCGCTCGCTGAAGGTGCGGTGGTGACAATCGAACCCGGGATCTACCGGCCGGACTGGGGCGGCGTGCGCATCGAGGACGATGTGCACCTCGGCCCCGGGGGGCCCACGATCCTCACGCATTTCGCCCGCGAGCTGATCGAGCTCGGCTAACCAATCGCTAAATGATTGATCTACGGTATGTGAAGAAGCTGATCGACATGATCGACGAATCGACCGTCGACTCCATCGAGATCACTTCCGACAAGGGGATGAAGATCCGCATCTCCAAGAGTCCCCAGCACCGGGGCACGGTCCAGGTCGCCGCGCCGGTGGCCCTGCCGGCGGTGGCCGCGCCGGCCGCGCCGCGGCTGTCGCCGCCGCAGGGCGTGCCGGCCGTGGCCGACGAGGCCCCCAAGGAGTCGCTGCTGGAGATCAAATCGCCGATGGTCGGCACGTTCTACGCGGCGGCGGAGCCGGGCGCCAAGCCCTACATCTCCGCGGGCGACCGGGTGAAGAACGGCCAGATCGTCTGCATCATCGAGGCGATGAAGATCATGAACGAGATCGAGTCGGAGTTCTCGGGCGTCGTGCGCGAAGTGCTGGTGCAGAACGCGCAGCCGGTCGAGTACGGGCAGGTCCTCTTCAGGGTCGCCCCGAATGGCTAGTCCCGCGGCGCCCGAAGCGGCCGGCGCGTCGACGCCGCTCAACTTCAAGGCGGTCCTGCAGGAGATGATCTACCGCGGGGGATCCGACCTGCACCTGAAGGTCGGGCGGCCGCCGACGTTCCGCGTGAACGGCGAGCTCGAGGGGATGGACCATCCGGCGCTCAAGCCGGAGGACCTCAAGGCCCTGGCCGAGCAGCTCATGACGCCGCGCCAGATCAAGCAGTTCGGCGAGGAGAAGGAGTGCGACTTCGCGATCGGCGTGCCCGGCATCGGGCGCTTCCGCGTGAACCTGTACCAGCAGCGCGGCTCGCTCTGCTACGCGATGCGCGCGATCCCGTACAACGCGCGCTCCATCGACGAGCTGCAGCTGCCGCAGGTGCTCAAGGACATCTCGATGAAGCCGCGCGGCCTCGTGCTGGTCACCGGCATCACGGGCTCGGGCAAGTCCACGGCGCTCGCGGCGATGATCCACCACGTGAACGAGAACCGGCACGCGAACGTGATCACGATCGAGGACCCCATCGAGTTCCTCCATCGCGACATGAACTGCCACATCAACCAGCGCGAGGTCGGCACCGATACCGCCACCTTCGCGCAGGCGCTCCGGCGCGTGCTGCGCCAGGACCCGGACGTCATCCTGATCGGCGAAATCCGCGACCTCGAGACGCTCGACACGGCCCTCAAGGCGGCCGATACCGGCCACCTCGTGTTCGCGACGCTGCACACGACCGACGCGACGCAGACGATCAACCGCGTGCTGTCGTTCTACCCGCCGCACCAGCAGGAAGAGGTGCGCTTCTCGCTCGCGAACGCGCTCCAGGCGGTGATCTCGCTGCGGCTGGTGCCGCGCGCCGACAAGCCGGGCCGCGTGGCGGCCGCCGAGATCCTCGTCAACACCGCCGCCGTGCGCGACCAGATCCGCGACTCGAAGTCGTCGCTCAACATCCCGGACCTGATCCGCGAAGGCACCGTGCAGTACGGCATGCAGAGCTTCGACCAGTCGCTCATGCAGTGGTACTCGCAGGGCGTCATCTCCTACGACAGCGCGATGTTCTACGCCACGAGCCCCGCGGAGTTCGCGCTGCGGGTGCAGGGCATCGGCGGCTCCAGCGACACCTCCTGGTCCAGCTTTGAAAAGAAGTGACTCCGGTTGTCATCCTGAGCGCAGCGAGGGATCTGCTTCAGGAGTCGACACTAGCAGATCCCTCGCTTCGCTCAGGATGACATTTGTTTAAGAAAGTTCTCATCGCAAACAGAGGCGAGATCGCGCTGCGCGTCATTCGCGCCTGCCGCGAGCTCGGCGTCGAGACCGTCGCCGTCTACTCGACGGCCGACCGCGAATCCCTGCACGTGCGCTTCGCCGACGACGACGTGTGCATCGGCCCCCCGAACGCGCGCGAGTCCTATCTCAACATCCCGCGCCTGATCGCGGCCGCCGAGATCACGGGCGCCGACGCGATCCACCCCGGCTACGGCTTCCTCGCCGAGAACGCCGAGTTCGC
>CAMLHT010000080.1 GCA_946479895.1 uncultured Gemmatimonadota bacterium
CATGCACGGCGCGTAGAGGCCGATGCCGAGGGTCATCAGCATGCCGAGCACGAACTGGCCGACGAGTCCGATGAAGAGCGTCGTCCCCTCGAGCTTCGTGAGGTCGCCGCCGGCGGGATCGCCGTTCAGCATCCGGAAGAGCATGATGCCCACCGCGGCCAGCAGCGCCATGCCCATGCCCGCCTGGATCTTCGGGCGCGACCAGCCGCCGAAGACCCGTGCCCCGACCCAGGCGCCGGCCACGGCGGCGATGATCATCTCGACGAGGGTGCTTGTGTCGATCGCCGTCTTGAAGAGCGCCGTCGCCGCGATGGCTTCGGTGATGGTGGGCAGCGTGTGCCCCACGTTCAGCGTCCCCGGGATCTTCTCGTCCCGCACCATCTTCGTCGAGCGGAAGATCGACGTCGTGGTCGCGAACGATCCGACGCCGAGGTTGTCGAGGAAGTTGGTGATCGCCCCGGTGCCGATGCCGAGCGGAGTGGGCGTCGTGTTCTCACCGGCCGCGCGCGCCGCTCGCACGCCGCGGGTCAGCACCGCGACGTAGTAGATACCGAACAGCGCCAGCGCGATGAACAGGGCGGTGATGAGCGTCATGCAGCGGACTCCACGGGGTGGGAATGCAGTGGCGTGGCAACGGTGAAGTCCGCTGGCCGGGTGGAATATGGTATTCGGGACCAGCGAGTGGGGATAGGGCAGTTCGATTCTTCGCGGCGAAACGCGTGAGCCCGATTATCATCTAACGGTCCAGCATTCGATTCCATCATGGCCGCTGCCCCCCTCCTCCAGTCCTTCATCGCCGGAACCTGGTCCGCCTCCGCGACCGACGAGTGGCTCGACGACGTCAATCCCTCGAACCGCCGGGACATCATTGCCCGCGTCCCGGTCGGCAGCCCGGAGGACGTCGCGAAGGCGGTGAGCGCGGCGCGCGAAGCGCTCGATGCATGGCGGCACCTCGCGGGACCGGCCCGCGCCGAGCATCTCTACCGGTGGGGCCAGGCCATCGCGGAGCGACAGGAGGAGATCGCCCAGGTCGTGTGTCGCGAGGTGGGCAAGCCGATCGGCGAAGCACGAGGCGAGGTCGGCCGATGCGTGATGATCCTCCGCTACTTCGCCGGTGAGGCCGTCCGCGAGATCGGCTCGGTCATTCCCGCGCAGGCGGCGGGCTCGCTGCAGTTCACGCTGCGCGAGCCGCTCGGGGTCGTGGGGCTGATCACGCCGTGGAACTTCCCGGTGGCCATTCCGATGTGGAAGGCCGCACCCGCGCTCGCCTTCGGCAACGTCGTCGTGCTCAAGCCGTCGGAGATGGCGGCGCAGAGCGCGGTGATGCTCGCCGAGACGGCCCAGGCGGCGGGAATTCCGGCCGGGGTGTTCAACGTGGTGTTCGGGACCGGGGCGGCGATCGGCAAGGCGCTCGTCGAGGCAGAAGAGGTCCGTGGCATCAGCTTCACCGGGTCGGCGAAAGTGGGCGGCGAGGTCGCGGTTGCCGCGGCGCGACGGAACATCCGCTACCAGACGGAGATGGGCGGGAAAAACGTCGCCATCGTCCTTCCCGACGCCGACCTGAATCAGGCGGCGACGCTGACCGCGGCCGGCGCCATGCGCTACGCGGGACAGAAGTGCACGGCCACGAGCCGGGTGGTCGTCGCGCGCGAGGTGGAGGACGGTTTCTACAAGGCCCTGCGCGAGCAGATCGATCGTCTTCCGCTGGGCCCCGTCAACGACCCGACCTCGGCCGTGGGCCCGCTCATCAGCGAGGCCTCGCGCACGCGGATCGGCGAGGCGCTCCAGCGTCATGGCGGCAAGCCGTGGATGCAGGGCGCCGCGGCCGAGGGCGACGCGTTTGCCCACGGGTACTTCATGGCGCCCGTCGTCTATCGCGACGTGGCGGTGGACGCGCCACTCGCGCGCGAGGAGCTGTTCGGGCCCGTGCTCGCGAGCTTCGTGGCGAAGAGCGCCGACGAGGCCATCGAAGTGGCCAACCAGGCGCAGTACGGCCTGAGCGCCACGCTCTTCACGCGCGATCTCCGCGCGGCGCTGAAGTACATCGATCGCATCGAGGCTGGCCTCGTTCGCGTGAACGGTGACACCACGGGCGTCGACCCGCACGCCCCCTTCGGCGGCATGAAGGGCTCCAGCTCGGGCAGCCGCGAGCAGGGGCCGGCCGCGCGCGAGTTCTACACGGAGATCAAGACGGTGCAGGTCAACCCATGATCATCCCCGACATTCGCGTCGTGGATTCGCACACCGAGGGCGAGCCGACGCGCGTCGTGATCGACGGCTGGCCGGAGCTGAAGGCGACCTCGATGGCGATGCGCCGCGAGGAGCTGCGCGCGCAGCACGACCACCTCCGCCGCGCCGTGGTCTGCGAGCCACGGGGACACGCCGCCGTGGTGGGCGCGCTGCTCACGCCGCCGGAGAACCCGGGGTCCACCGCAGGCATCGTGTTCTTCAACAACGCCACGTACCTCGGGATGTGCGGGCACGGGCTTATCGGCGTCGTGCGCACGCTCCAGTATCTCGGCCGTCTCTCGCCGGGCATCGCGACCTTCGATACGCCGGTCGGGTGCGTGCGCACCGAGCTGGCCGACGACGGGTGCGTGACCATCGAGAACGTGGCGTCGCGCGCGCTGAAGCTCGACGTGACGGTGGACGTGCCCGGCCTCGGCCGCGTCACCGGCGACATCGCCTACGGCGGCAACTGGTTCTTCATCACCGAGCAGGACCTCGGCGACATCTCCCTCGCGAACGCGCCGGCGCTGACGCGCGTGACCCAGCAGATCCAGGACGCCCTGGACGCGCAGGGCATCTCGCGGGCCGACGGCGCTCAGGTCGATCACATCGAGCTGTCCGGCCCTCCGTCCCGCCTCGACGCCGACGCGCGGAACTTCGTCCTCTGCTCCGGCGGGGAATACGATCGCTCGCCCTGCGGCACGGGCACGTCGGCGAAGATGGCCGTGCTGCACGCCAAGGGAAAGCTCGGCTTCGGCGTGGACTGGCGGCAGGAGAGCGTGACGGGAAGCCTCTTCACGGGCTGGCTGACGCAGGGAAAGACGGGCGAGCTGATCCCGCACATCCGCGGCACCGCCTACGTGACCGCCGAGGCGACGCTCCGATTCGACCCGTCCGACCCGTTCCGCCCGGGATTGAGCGAAGCGTGACGGATACGCGGCCGAGCGCGATCGTGATTGGCGCCGGCATCGTCGGGGCCGCGTGCGCGTCGGCGCTCGCGGAGCGCGGGGTGCGGGTCACGGTGATCGAGCGCGCGTATCCGGCGTGCGGAACGACGGCCGCGGGCATGGGCCACCTCGTGGCGATGGATGACTCGCCCGAGCAGCTCGCGCTGACGGCGCGCTCGATCGAATTGTGGAAGGCGCTCGCGCCCGAGCTGCCGAGCAACGTCGAGCTCGAGCCGACGGGGACGCTCTGGATTGCCGAAGACGACGCGCAGCTCGGGGCATTGCGGACACGAGCCCGGGTCTATCGCGACGCCCGCATCGAGGCCGAGCTGCTCGACGAGCGCCAGGTGCGCGAGGCCGAGCCCAACCTGCGTCCTGGAATCGCGGGCGCGCTCCGCGTCCACGGTGATGGCGTGCTGTATCCTCCCACCGCCGCGCTGGCGCTGCTCGAGCGCGCCCGCGCCCGCGGCGCCCGCCTCGTCACGGCAAGCGTGGATGCGATCGAATCGCGCGCCGTCCGCTGCGGCGCGCATCGGCTCGAGGCGGACTTCATCATCCGGGCGACGGGCGCCGGCGGCGGCGACGTCGCGCCCCACCTGCCGTTGGTGCCGCGCAAGGGCCACCTCGCGATCACCGATCGCTATCCGGGATTCTGTCGCCACCAGATCGTGGAGACGGGATACCTGACCAGCGCGCACGTGATGAGCAACGAGTCGGTGGCGTTCAACGTCCAGCCGCGAAGCACGGGCCAGGTGCTCATCGGCTCCTCGCGCGAGCTGGTCGGCTGGGACGGCTCGATCAACCGCGCGATCCTCTCGCGCATGCTCGCGCGGGCGACGGCGTTCATGCCGGCGCTCGCGGGCCTGTCGGTGATTCGCGCGTGGGTCGGGTTCCGCCCGGCGACTCCCGACAAGCTGCCGCTGATTGGCTGGTGGCCCGCGATCCCCGGCCTGCTCATCGCAGGAGGGCACGAAGGGCTCGGCATCACCACGGCCACGGGCACCGCGGAAGTGATCGCGTCGCTCGTCACGGGCGCCGCGTCTCCGCTCGATCCCGCGCCGTTCGCTCCCGATCGCGTCATGAGGGCCGCATGAGCGCCTCGCACTGCGAAATCACCGTCGACGGTGAGCGGCACGTGGTCGAGCCGGGTATCTCGGTCGCGGCCGCAATGATGAACGCGGGGCTCCCATTGCGGCAATCGACGCACGGGCAGCCGCGCAGCGCCCTCTGCGGAATGGGTGTCTGCCACGAATGCCGCGTGACCATCGACGGCCGCGCGCACCAGCGGGCGTGCCTGGTCCCCGTAGCGCCCGGCATGGCGGTGAGCCGTGACTGAGTCCGTCTCTCGCTTCGACGTCGTCATCGTCGGCGGCGGGCCGGCCGGCCTCGCCGCCGCGGTCAGCGCGAGCTGGGGCACGTCATCCGTCGCCGTCGTGGATGAAGGGATCGCGCCGGGTGGCCAGATCTGGCGACGCGACTTCCGCGACGGACACTCGGAGACCGCCCGGCAATGGCTTCGCGCGCTCGACCGCACGGCCACGGCGTGGCTCGACCGGGCGACCGTGATCGACGCGTTCCGGTCGCGGGGAGGGCACCGCCTCGTCATGGAGCGCGAGGGACGGCGCGTCGTCGTCGAGAGCGCGACGGTCATACTCGCCACCGGTGCCCGAGAGCTGTTCCTGCCATTTCCCGGCTGGACCCTGCCCGGGGTCACCGGCGTCGGCGGCCTTCAGGCGCTCGCGAAGTCGGGCCTCGGCGTGCGGGGAAAGCGCGTGGTCCTCGCCGGCAGCGGGCCGCTGCTGATGGCGGTTGCCGCGTCTCTCGCTCACCGCGGCGCCGAAGTCGTCGCCGTCGTGGAGCAGGCCCCGCTCGCGGCGATGGCGCGCTTTGCCGTCCGGATGCTGGTGAAGCCGCGAACGGCGCTCGATGCGCTGCGGTACTCCCGCGAGCTGGGCGGCGGGACCGTCCGCCTCGGACAGTGGGTCGCCGCGGCTCGCGGGCGCGGGCGGCTCGAGTCGGTCGTCGTCACCGACGGATTGCACGAGCAGACAATCGCCTGCGACCTGCTGGGCACCGGATACGGGCTCGTGCCGAATACGGAGCTCGCGTCGCTGCTCGGTTGTCGCGTCGCCAGTGGCGGAATCGAAGTGGACGGCCGGCAGCGCACGTCGGTGGAGGGAGTGTTCGCTGCCGGTGAGTGCGCCGGCATCGGCGGCGTGGAGACGGCGGTGCTCGAGGGCGCCATTGCGGGCCAGGTCGCGGCCGGCCTGTCCGTCTCGGACTTCAGCATCTCCCGCCGCGACCGGTCGCGCCGCTGGAGCCGGGCGCTCGAGGATGCGTTCAGGCTCCGACCGGAAGTCACGTCACTCGCGCGACCCGACACGATCGTCTGCCGGTGCGAGGACGTCAGCCTCGGCGCGATCGACGAGCATTGGGAGCCGCGACAGGCGAAGCTTTATTCACGAGCGGGAATGGGTGCCTGCCAGGGCCGCGTGTGCAACGCGGCGCTGCGATGCATCCGCGGCTGGGCGCGCGATACCGTTCGCGCGCCGCTGCAGCCCGCGTCTCTTTCCACCCTGGCGGCACTGGCCGCCGGCGAACCGTCCGGAGCGAGCTGAATGGAACAGGCACAATGGGCAGGCGTCTTCACGGCGATCACCACGCCCTTCACCGAAAACCTCGACGTCGACCACGCGTTCCTCGGCGACCACGCGAACTGGCTCATCGAGAACGGCTGCGCCGGCATCGTGGCGCTCGGCTCGCTCGGTGAAGCCGCGACCCTCCAGTTCGATGAGAAGGTCGCGATCATCGCCACGCTCCGGAAAGCGCTGCCGAAGAAGGTGCCGGTAATCGCGGGCATCGCCGGGCTGAGCACCGCCGAATGCGTTTCGCTGGCGCGGCGGGCGAGTGACGCCGGCGCCGATGGGCTGATGGTGCTCCCGCCCTACGTGTACCGAGGGGACTGGCGGGAGACCGAGGCGCACTTCAGCGCCGTGATCGGGGCGACGAAGCTCTCCTGCATGCTCTACAACAATCCCATTGCCTACGGCACGGACGTCAGCGCCGAGCAGATGTCGCAGCTCGCGCGGCATACGAATCTGCATGCAGTCAAGGAGTCGAGCGGGGACGTGCGTCGCGTGACGGCCATCCGCGAGCGTCTCGGTGAGCGCCTCGAGCTCTTCGCCGGGATGGATGACATGATTCTCGAGAGCATCCCGATGGGGGCGAAGGGCTGGATCGCCGGTCTCGTCAATGCATTTCCCGCCGAGTCGGTGCGGTTGTTCGAGGCGGGACTCGCCGGCCGGTGGCCGGAGGCGCGGAAGGTCTACGAGTGGTTCCTGCCGCTCCTGCGGCTCGACACCGTCCCGAAGTTCGTCCAGCTCATCAAGCTGGTCCAGCAGGAAGTCGGGCGCGGGTCGGAGCGCGTGCGCCCGCCGCGGCTCACCCTGGTCGGCCGCGAGCGCGATGAAACGATAGCGCTGGTTCGCGAACGCATCGGCAGTCGATAGGCGTCGCTGCCCTCACGCCGCCCCACCTCCGCGCTGTAGCTTTTCCGGATGACCAAGGCGGGGGCCGGGCGGTTTCCGGCAGGAACATCGGACAGCGATCGGGTCGGGACGGCGCCGAAGCCGGAAAAGCGCAAGGGCGTGCTGCTGCGTCAGGGGCAGCAGGCCGCGGCCGCGGAGCTCGGCCTGCGCGCGATCGCCGGCGTTCCCCTGGATGAGCTGTACGCCTACGCCGTCGACGTGGTGAAGGCCGCGATCGAGGCCGACTTCGTCTACGTCGTGCAGCTGCGCGAGGGGAACGAGCTCGTGGTGCGCGCGCACGTCGGCCGCACCGACATGAATCCGGTCGGCCGGGTCATCGCCGCCGAAGGATCCATCGCCGATTTCGTGATGAAGAACGGCGAGCCGGTGGTCACACCGGACTTCGAGCAGGAGGATCGCTACACCCCGCCGCCGGCGGTGCAGGAGGTGGCGGCCCGCAGCGCCGCCGCCGTGCCGGTTCAGGGACGCCTCGGGCCATTCGGCTCGCTGGTGGTGATGAATCGCACGCCGACGCATTTCGAGGAGGAGGACGTCGCCTTCCTCCAGACCGCCGCCAACGTGCTCGCCGCCGCGGTCGATCGCGCCGCCGACAGCTCGGCGCTGCGCCGGCAGCAGGAGCTGTTTCGCGCGATCACCGAATACGGGCGCGAGATGGTCATGATCCTGAACGGCACCGGGATCCTGACCTATGTCAGCCCGTCGGGCTCCCGCATGCTGGGCGCCGATCCGCTCTCGCTCGTCGGCACGCCCCTCGTGAGCGTGGTGCACGAGGAGGACCGTGATCGCGTCACCACCGCGCTGGCCGACGCCGCGCGCGACGCCAACGCCATGCGGCCGTTCGCGACGCGCGCCCGGAAGGCCAACGGCGAATGGATTCACGTGGCCGGCACCGCGTACAACATGCTGCACCACTCGGCCGTCCAGGGCATCGTGATCAACGCGCGCGACGTCACCGAGATGGTCGAGGCGCAGGAAGCGCTGCATCGCAGCCAGGAGCAGCTGCACCAGGCGCTCAAGATGGAGGCCGTCGGTCGGCTCGCGGGGGGGATCGCGCACGACTTCAACAACCTGCTCACGGCCATCCGGGGCTACAGCGACCTGCTCGCGGCGGGCCTGCCGGCGGGCGATCCCCTGCGGGGCGACGTCCAGGAAATCCAGCGCGCGGCCGAGCGGGCCGCGTCGCTGACGCATCAGCTGCTGGCCTTCAGCCGGCGGCAGGTGCTCAGGCCGGGCCACATCGATCTCGGCGTCGTCGTGCGCGACATGGAGAACATGGTGAGGCGCCTCATCGGCGAGGACATCGAGCTCACCGTCACGTCGAACGCGACCCGGACGGTGCTCGTCGATCGCGGACAGATCGAGCAGGTGATCCTGAACCTCGCGATCAACGCCCGCGACGCCATGCCCGCGGGTGGCACGCTGACGATCGAGACGCGCGACCAGGACGTCGCCGCCGGCGCCGTGGCGCGCGAGGGAGCGCCACCGCCCGGCCGCTACGCGCTCGTGCGCATCGAGGACTCGGGCACCGGGATTCCGCCGGAGATCGTCGACCGCATCTTCGAGCCGTTCTTCACCACCAAGGGGCCGGGGAAGGGCACCGGTCTCGGGCTCTCGACGGCGTATGGCATCGTGAAGCAGTCCGGCGGCTTCATCGAGGTGACGAGCGTCGAGGGCGCGGGGACGACGTTCCGGATCTACCTCCCGGAAGCCGAGAATGCCGCGTCACGCCGCGACGAAGGCGCTGGCATCGCACCGGCACGGCGCGCGGGAGGAGAGACGATCCTGCTCGTGGAGGATGCCGACGCCGTCCGGAACGTGGTGCGGCGCTCGCTCGTGAAGATGGGCTACCGGGTGCTCGAGGCCAGCAACGGCCCGCAGGCCATCGGGGTGGCGCTGGAGCACGCGAACGAGATTGACCTTCTGCTGACGGACTTCGTCATGCCGCATATGGGCGGACGGGAGCTGATCGATCGGTTGCACGAGCTCGGACTCCGGCCGCGCATTCTCATCATGTCCGGCTACATTGATGACGCGCTGCTCCGCGGCGGAGGTTTCCCGCCGGGCGCGGCGTTCATCGAGAAGCCGTTCACTGCTGAAAACATCGGCCGCAAGGTTCGCGAAGTCCTCGACGGCGTGGCTCCGAACCCGGCTATGTCCCCGACGCATGGTAAATGACGTCCCCTCGGACGGCGCCACCGGCCGCGCAGGATCGGCTGGCGGCGCTCGAATCGCTGGATGACCTGATCATCTGTCTCGACCCGGAGCTGCGGGTCGTGACGTGGAACCGCGCGGCCGAGCGAATGCTTGGCCGTGGCGCCGGTGCCGTCATCGGGGCCGCGCTGATGACGCTCGTCGCGCCGGAACGGCGCCCCGACATCCGGCCGCTGCTCGAGCGCGCGCTGCGCGGAGAGACGGTGGCGCGGCACGACACGGCCCTGATGCGCACCGACGGCGAGGCCACCCCGGTTTCGCTCGCGATCGCTCCCGTGGTGGACGGCGCCGGGAGGACCAGCGGTCTCCTGCTGCTCGGGCACGACGAGGCTCGCATCCAGCGGTTGCAGCTCCAGCTGCTCCACTCGCGGCGGATGGAGAGCACGGGCCAGCTCGCGGGTGGCGTGGCCCACGAGTTCAACAACGTCCTGACCGCCATTCTCGCGCTCGCGGAGTTCGCCGGACGCGCGCTGCCGGCGGATTCGCCCGCCCGGGACGACATCCGGCAGATCCGTGACGAGGCGACGAAGGGCGCGCGCCTCGTGCGGCATCTGCTCGCCTTCAGCCGCCGCGAGCTCCAGCGCCGCGAGGTCGTGCAGCTCGGGGCCATCATGCAGGAGCTCGAGCCGCTGCTCCAGCGGTTCGTCGGCGAGCACGTGCTCATCGCCACCGACGCATCGGCCGACACCAGGCCCGTCGAGATCGATCGCGCGCAGCTGGAGCTGGTGCTGCTCGACCTCGTGTCGAACGCCACCGCGGCGATGAATGGCGGAGGCACGCTCAGGATCGCCATCCGGCCGACCACGGTGGGCGAGCATCCCCGCCTGCGGCCGGGAGACTACGTGCAGGTCACCTTCGACGACACCGTCGGGGACGAGCGGGATTCGCGGCCGCGCCTGGCCGATCGGTTCTTCGCTGCCCAGGGCGACGACCGGACGGGCTTCGGCCTGGAAATGGTCGAGAGCATCATGCAGGAGCACGGGGGATCCGTGGGAATGGACTCCGCGCCCGATGGGAGCACGACCGTCATCCTGCTGCTGCCGGCGGTGGCCGCGGCGCCGGTCGTCCCGGCCGAGCCGCTGCCCGCGGCGACGTCCGAGGCGAGCGAGACGATCCTGGTGGTCGAGGACGAGACCGCCGTGCGCAACGTCATCTGCCGCAGTCTCCGCGACCGCGGTTACGAAGTGCTCGAGGCCAAGAACGGCGAGGATGCGCTCCTCGTCGCCGAGCGGCACAACGCGCCCATCCACCTCGTGGTGACCGACGTCGTGATGCCGGAGATGGGCGGGGCCGACCTGTTCCACCATCTCCGCCGCTGGTATCCGCGGATGCGCATCCTCTTCATCTCGGGTTATACCCGGGGCGCGATCCCGCCCGAGGCGCTGGAGGAAGGGATGAACGCGGCATTCCTCGCCAAGCCGTTCACGCTCGAGCAGCTCCTGGCGGAAGTGCGGAAGATGATCCACGCGCCGCGGTCCGACGGGCGCGTCGCTTCCTGAGCGGCCGGCCGGCGACGTCGCACGCGCGGATCTTCGCCGCGGTGCGCCGGATCCCGAAGGGACGCGTCTCGACCTACGGCGCCATCGCGCGCCTGGCCGGGCTGCCGCGACAGGCGCGGCTGGTGGGCTATGCGCTCCACCGGCTCGACACGCATTCCACGGTGCCGTGGCACCGGGTCATCAACGCCGCGGGACGCATCGCGCTCGGCAATGCATCGGGGGCCGCCACGACCCAGCAGCTCCGGCTCGTCGCGGAAGGCGTGGCCGTGGGGCCCGGTGGCCGCGTATCACTCGCGCGATACGGCTGGCCGGCGGCCCGTACCGCTAGCGGAAGATCCCGAAGTGCCCGAGCACCCACCAGAGGATGATGAAGATGATCACGGTGCTGAAGCAGCCACCGCCGAGCTTCTTGGCGCCATAGCCGGCGGCGACGCCTCGCAGAAGTTTGCTCATGGGTTCTCCGTTTCCTGACGGTTGATTTGGCGGAGCCAAGTGCAGGGAGCGTACCCGTGGGGTGCAATCGGCAGGGCGAACCAACGAGTTTTGAGTCTCGCGTTCCGCCGATTCACATCAGACGTCCAGGCCATGGCTGTCACCCGTCGCAAGAAAGCCCGCAAGTCCGCCACCGCTCCGTCACGCCGGCCCCGCAAGGTGCCCGACAAGCCGCGCCTCGGTCCCGTCAACGAATGGTTCGAGCTGCGCCGCTCCGGCATCCAGGGCGTCGGCGCCTTCGCGATCCAGGATATCCCGAAGGGCACGCGCCTCATCGAGTACACCGGCGAGAAGATCACCAACGCCGAGGCGGACCGCCGCTACGACGACACCAAGATGAAGCGGCATCACACGTTCCTCTTCGTCCTCAACCAGAAGCAGGTCGTGGACGCGCAGTACGGCGGGAACGAGTCCATGTACATCAACCACTCCTGCGACCCGAACGCCGAGACGTTCATCATCCGCGGACGCATCTGGATCGAGTCCATGCGCACCATCCGGGCGGGCGAGGAGATCACGTACGACTACCAGTACGACATGGACGCCGCGTACACCGACGACGACCTCTTCCGCTTCTACGGCTGCCGGTGCGGTGCGCCGAATTGCCGCCGGACGATCGTGAAGACGCGGCGCCGGCCGAAGGCGTGACGGCGGCGCTCCGGGCGCTCCTCGAGGGCGCCGTCGACTACGCCGGCCTGTTTCCGCCGGCCGCCCTCGACCTGCCCGCGGCCGTCCGCAACTACGCGGCCTATCGCGCCGGCGCCGACCGCTGGATGCTCGGCCGGTTCGTGGTCGGCGTGGCCAAGCTGCCGGAGCTGCGCGCGACTGTCGCCAGGCTGCGCGGCGCCGAGCCCTGGCCGCTCAGCGTCGTCGCGCCGAATGCGCCGGCCGCGACGTCGGTCCTCCGCGCGACCGATGATGCCTCGGTCCGGATCGAGTCGGTCGAGGTGAAGGCGACGACGGCGGCGGACATCCTCCTCGTCGGCCGCGCCGCGCCGAAGACCCGCGACGTCTACGTGGAGATCGCGACCGACCGGGGAATGACGGCCCTCCTCGACGTGGTCGCGACGGCGAAACTCCGCGCGAAGATTCGCACGGGAGGCGTGACCGCCGAGGGATTTCCGTCGGCGGAGCAGGTCGTGGAGTTCATCCGTGCCTGCCTCGACCGGGGGCTTCCCTTCAAGGCAACGGCCGGGCTGCATCACCCGCTGCGCGGCGCCTATCCGCTGACCTACGAGTCGGGCGCGGCGAAAGCCGAGATGTTCGGCTACGTCAACGTCTTCCTTGCCGCCGCATTCATGCGTGAGGGCATGCCGGACACCGACGCCGTGGCGCTGCTGCTCGAGCGAGACCCGGCGGCCATCGTCGTCGACGATCAGGTCATTCGCTGGCGGGAGCACGTGCTGACGGCCGAGGCGATTCGTGGCTCGCGCACCCGGGGCCTCACGTCCTTCGGGTCGTGCTCCTTCCGCGAGCCCGTGGAAGAGCTACCATTCCGGGCGTCCAGCGAGGCACCCGCATGACCGTCGAGCACTCCGCGCGCAGGTCCTGGGTCGAGAGCGCCAATGACGCTTCGGCCGACTTTCCGATCCAGAACCTTCCGTTCGGCGTGTTCTCGACGGACGCCGTGCCGGAGTCGGGCCGCGTCGGAGTCGCCATCGGTGACCAGATCCTCGACGTCACGGCGGCCCTGGACCACGACCTCATTGGCGAGGAGGGGCGCATCGCGGCGCATGGCTGCGACTCGCCACGGCTGAACGAGCTGATGTCCCTCGACCGCCGCACCGTCTCCGGACTCCGGCGGGCCATCGCCGACCTGCTCGACGCCGCGACCCCGATGGGGGCCAAGGCGGCGAAGCTCCGTGAGAAGATCCTCGTCGCGCAGCGCTCGGCGGTCATGCACCTGCCGGCCGAAATCGGCGACTACACCGACTTCTACGCCTCGATCGATCATGCGACGAACGTCGGCTCGATGTTCCGTCCCGACAACGCGCTGCTGCCGAACTACAAGTACGTGCCGATCGGGTATCACGGCCGCGCGTCGTCCATCGTGCCGTCCGGAACGTTCGTGCGCCGGCCCGAGGGACAGACCCGCGACGATCCGTCGAAGCCGCCGGTGTTCGGCCCCAGCCGGCGCCTGGACTACGAGCTCGAGGTCGGTGCCTTCATCGCCCGCGGCAACCCGCTCGGCCACCCCATCGGGATCGAGGACGCCGAGGACCGCATCTTCGGGCTGTGCCTCGTGAACGACTGGTCGGCCCGCGACATCCAGACCTGGGAGTATCAGCCCCTCGGGCCGTTCCTCGCGAAGAACTTCGCGACGACGGTCTCTCCCTGGGTCGTCACGCTCGACGCTCTCGAGCCGTTCCGGATCCCGGCCTACGCCCGCCCGGAGGGTGATCCGGCGCCGCTTCCGTATCTCGCGTCGCCGCGCAACGCCGAGCGTGGCGGCGTCGACATCACCCTCGAGGTATCCATCCAGACCGCGAAGATGAGCCGCGGCGGACTGGCGCCGATGCGGGTGAGCCGCGGCAGCTTCGCGTCGATGTACTGGACCCTCGCGCAGCTCGTCACCCACCATGCGAGCAACGGGTGCAACCTGCGCCCGGCGGATCTCATCGCCAGCGGAACGATTTCGGGCCCCGTGCCGGAGTCCCGTGGCTGCCTGCTCGAGCGCACCTGGCGCGGCAAGGAGCCGCTCACGCTCCCCTCGGGCGAGACGCGGACGTTCCTCGAGGACGGCGACGAGGTCATCATGCGGGCCTGGTGCGAGCGGCCCGGCGCGGTGCGGATCGGATTCGGCGAGTGCCGCGGGATCATCGGCGTGGACGTCGTCGAGGACGTGCCGGACGACGTGGGCGATGACGTGGCGGAGGCGATTGCCGAGGCGGCGTCGGCTCGCACGACGCTGGAGCACGACATCAGGAAGCTGCGAAAGGGCCGGAAGTAGGCCGCCGGCCTACATCGCCTCGCGCACCAGGAGCGTCTGGCCCACCCGAATGCGATTGTCGGGCAGCTTGTTCAGCTGTTGCAGCTTTTCCGCCGTCGTGTTCCACATGGTCGCGATGCTGCCGAGCGCGTCGCCGCCACGGACCGTGTGATACTGCGGCTTCTTCCAGGCCTCGACCGCGCGCTTCCATTCCGCGTCGGCCACCTTTCGCAGCTCGGCCTGCCGGACGGCCTCGGCGTGCGCGCGCTCGCGGGCGCTCGTCATGCGCTCGGCCAGCTTCTGCGCCTCCGGCCACGAGCTTTCCGGCACGGCGAGGCGCAGCGTCTCGTCGGGCGTCTTCAGGACCACGCCGCGCGTCAGCATCAGCATGGCGCGGCCCGTCGTCAGGGAGACCGCCGTGTCGAGCGGGAAGTCGCGCTGCTCGAACGTCGGCGGCGCGTCGGACGGCGCCAGCATGTCCCGGGGCCGCAGGCCGAGGAACACCATGCGCTTGTTCGTGAGCGCGAGCACGCCGTGCGTGGCGCGGAAGTAGTCGATCGGCGACCGCTGCACGACGGAGACCGCGGTCTCGAGCTTCTCCCCCGGCTCGAGCACGTTCACCGTGAGCTCGCGATCGGCGATCATCCGGGCGTCGCGCGGCTCCGCCCGCATCGAGTGGATCACCACCTGTCCGACGATGACGACGAGCGCGAGCGTGACGAGCAGCGCCGTGTACTTGGCGGCGGGGCTCATGCGCTTGAACCGCGAACGGCGGGGCCGGACCGCGGGGGTGTCGGGGGTGGACACAGGGATCAGGGGCTGAAGACAGGGTTAGAGATAGTCGATTAGGCAGATGGCGTGCTAT
>CAMLHT010000081.1 GCA_946479895.1 uncultured Gemmatimonadota bacterium
CTCGACAGCGCGAAAGGCCTGGCTCGAGCCGAAGCGCCGCGCGATCGCAGCAACGGGCAGACAACCTCTCTCAGGACTATGCGATGATGCAGCGTCACACAGCGCGGAACTGCGCAACAGCCATCCTGGCGATCGTGACGGTCGGCCTGGTCAACGCCTGCGCCGACACGAACGTCGCTCCGGAAGGCGCCCAGGAAATCGTCTCTTTCACCCCGCCGGCCGGGTTCGACAGGGTCGAGGGACGGATGAACTTCAAGGTCGACAACCGCGACGGGATCGTGCAGAGGCTTGGCGACCACTCCATCGTCATTCCCGCGAACGCGATCTGCGATCCGCGGACGTCGACCTACGGTCCCGCCGAGTGGAAGAATCCCTGCAAGCTGATGCGGGGCACGATCAACATCACGGCGACGATGATGCGGGACGACAACAACCGTCCGTACGTCGATTTCCGGCCGGCCCTCCGTTTCGCTCCGGACAAGGAAGTGATGCTGTTCCTGCGCAACGGCCGCGCGCCGCAGCCCACGAAGCTCTTCGTGCAGTACTGCGACAATGCCGGCCGGTGCACGGACGAATCGCTGACCGATCCGACGCTCAAGCCGTTCCGCGTCGGCCGGACCTCGATCATCGGCCGTCGGCTGAAGCACTTCTCCGGCTACACGATCGGCTACGGTGAGCCCTGCAACGGCACGCTGACCGAGGAGCCGGACGGCACCTGGATGTGCAACGACGACGGGCTGACCCGCCGCTCGGGGTACATGGTTGCCTCGGGCCTGAATGGCAGCGTCAAGACGGAGCTGGTCCCCGAGGAAAAGAAGGGAAAGAAGGACGAGCAGTAGCCTTCCCACGGATCGAACTTCAGGCCGCGGGTGCACCGACAGCTCGGTGCACCCGCGGTCCTTTTTTTGACTGGGGCGCAGCTGGTCTTGGCGGGTGTCAGGGCGACCCCTGCAACGAAACGTTCCAGGGTGGTCCATTCTGGTACAGTCGGGCCCAAGCACTGGATCATTTCTGCCAATTGGTGGCCGGGTCCGGCATCCCTAACATGATCCCATCACGCGAGCGGCAGTTCGACAGTGCGCAAGCCTGGATCGGGCCGAAGCGAGCGGGGAGCGGTACCAGCAGTCCCACAATCTTCCAGGACTATGCGATGAAGCAGAGTCACACCTCGCGTAATTACGCGAAAGCCTTTTTTGCGTTCGTCACGATCGGCCTCGTCAACGCCTGCGCCGACGCGAACGTGGCCCCCCGCGCCGCTGACGAAGCCGTGGCCTTCACGGCCCCGGCCGGCTTCGACAAGGTCGTCGACCGCATCTCCTTCCGCGTGAACAACCGCGAAGGCGCCGTCCAGAAGCTCGGCGATCATCTCATCACCATTCCGGCGAACGCGATCTGCGATCCCCGCACGTCGACCTACGGGCCGACCGAGTGGAAGAAGCCCTGCAACCTGATGCGCGGCACGATCAACATCACGGCCACCGTCATGCGCGACCAGGCCGGCCGCCCGTACGTCGACTTCCAGCCCGCCCTGCGCTTCGCGCCGGACAAGCAGGTGATGCTGTTCCTTCGGAACGGTCGCTCGCCGGAGCCGACGAAGATCTTCGTCGAGTACTGCAACAACGCCGGCGTCTGCGTGGACGAGTCGCTCAGCGATCCGACGTTCAAGCCGTTCCGCGTCGGCAACACGTCGATGATCGGGCGCCGCCTGGGCCACTTCTCCGGCTACACCGTCGGCTGGGGCGAGCGCTGCGTCGGCACGCTGACTCAGGAGCCGGACGGCACGTGGATGTGCAACGACGACGGCCTGATGCGCCGCTCGGGCTACATGGTGGCTTCGGGCCTCGTGTCGGAAAAGGGTGAGGGCGTGAAGGACGAGGAGAAGGACGACTCGAAGCAGGACGACTCGCAGTACTGAAACCGGTTGCTCCGCGCTGCGCGCGGGGTGAAGTTCTCTCGCGGGTGCGTCGAGTCATCGGCGCACCCGCGTGGCCGTGTGAAGGAGGCCTTCCGGCGTGCCGGGCTCATGGACCGGCGGGTTGACCGAAGGCCGTCAGGATCGTCCTTGTAGGACCGAGGCAGAGGCGCATGATCAAGCAGGTTCAGGATCTCATCGAGCAGGGCAAGCTGGCCGAACGGGAGGGGCGCCGGGAAGACGCCCGCCGCCTGTTCGAGGAGGCCCTGCACGGCCTCGGCTCCAGCGCGCACGCGGCCACCGCGTCGGCGCTGCTCCGGTGGATCGGGCGCACCTACCACACCGATGGCGATCATGCGGCGGCCATCGACTGCCTCGAGGCCGCGCTGGCCGTGGCGGAGCTGAGCGGGGACCAGGCGTCGGCGGGCCACGCCATCAACCTCCAGGCGATCGTGCACTGGCGGCAGGGCGAGCTCGACGAGGCCGAGTCGCTCTACGTGCGCGCGCGCGAGACGGCCCTCGTCGCCGGCGAGCAGTGGCTGGCGGCGATGACCGCGCAGAATCTCGGCGTCATCGCGAACATTCGCGGCGACCTCGATCGGGCGCTCCGGTTCTACCAGACGGCGCTCGCCGAGTACCGGAACCTCGGTTCGGCGGCGGAGATGTGCGGCGTTCTCAACAACATGGGAAAGCTGTACACCGACATGGAGCAGTGGGAGTCGGCGACGCGGGCGTTCGACGAGGCGGCGCAGATTGCCCGGGTGCTCGGCGACGTCGGCGCCCAGATCCTGCTCGAGGTGAACTCGGCCGAGCTCCAGATCGCCCGCGCCGACTTCGTGGCCGCGCGCGACGCGTGCCTCCGCGCGCTCAAGCTGTCCGAGGACACCGGCGATACGCACGTCCTCGGCGAGGTGCACATGCACCTGGGCACGGTGAGCCGCGAGCTCGGCGAGTACGTGCGCGCGGAACAGCACTTCGAGAGCGCCGACGTCCTCGGCCACGAGCGCAAGGAGCCGCTGCTGCTCGCCGAAATCGCCCGCGAGCGCGGTGAGCTGTACCGCCGCCAGGGCCGCAACCGCGAGGCGCTCCAGCAGCTCAATCGCGCGCACCGCATGTTCGCGGAGCTGCGCGCCAAGCGCGACATCGCCGACCTGAACCGGATGACCGGCCGCCTCGAGCGCTACTTCCTCGAAGTGGTCAAGCGCTGGGGCGAGTCGATCGAATCGCAGGACAAGTACACCCAGGGCCACTGCGAGCGCGTGGCGGACATTTCCTGCGCGCTCGCCGCGCGGGCCGGCATGAACCCGAACGAGCTGTTCTGGTTCCGCATCGGCGCCACGCTCCATGACGTCGGCAAGCTGATCATCCCGTCCGAGGTGCTCAACAAGCCGGGCAAGCTGACCGCCGAGGAGTGGGAGCTGGTGAAGCGCCACCCGATGGCGGGCGTCGAGATGCTGTCGGACGTCGACTTCCCGGGCGACACCCTCCAGATCGTCCGCTCGCACCATGAGCGGTGGGACGGCCGCGGCTATCCCGACCAGCTCGCGGGCAACGACATCCCGCGCTCGGCGCGCATTCTCTGCATCGCCGACGTCTACGACGCGTTGACGTCGCGCCGCTCGTACAAGCCGCCGGTGCCGCACGAGAAGGCGATGGTGGTGATGCGCGAGGAGGCCGGCCGTCAGTTCGACCCGGACCTGTTCAAGATCTTCGACGAGCTGATGCAGTCGCCGCAGGGGCTCGCCATGGCGCGCACGACGCCGGATGCCAGGGCGTCCGGTCGCTTTGCGACAATGGAGATGGAGCTGGGCCCGGCGGACGACCTCACGGGCCTGACCATGCGCCGCCCGTTCGTGGACGCGGCCAACCGCATCCTCGCCGAGCGGCATCAGTACGCGAACGTCTCGCTCTTCGTCATCGACGTGGACGAGTTCAAGAAGGTGAACGACACCTTCGGCCACCTCCAGGGCGACGCGGTGCTGCGGGCGGTGGCGGACACGCTCCGCGCGCAGATCGGGGGCATGGGACTCATCGGCCGGTACGCGGGCGACGAGTTCGTCGTGCTGCTCACGCAGGCCACCGGCCCCGAATCGCGGGAGATCGCGACGAGGCTGGTCGGCGCGGTGCGGGAGACGACGATCCCGATTCGCGACCGGCAGACGGCCCTGACGGTCACGCTGTCCGTCGGCGTCGCCTCCGCCGATCCCGACCAGTCCGACTTCGAATCGTTGTTCGCCGCCGCCGACCGCGCCCTCTACGAGGCGAAGCGGCGCGGGCGCGACACGGTGGTCTGGGCGGACGAGACGAGCAACGCGCACCGCGATCCGCAGCTGCACGTGCGCCAGTTCGTCGGCCGGAAGGAGGAGACGCGCCGCCTGGTCAAGCTGCTCGAATCCACGCTCGAGTCGGGCCCGGCGATCGTCTCCGTCGTGGGTGAGGCCGGCGTCGGCAAGTCGACGCTCGTCCGCCAGCTCGTTCCGGAGCTCCGGCTGCGCGCGGGCTCGCTCGTCGCGGGGCGCTGCTTCGAGACGGACGTCAAGCGGCCGTACGCGCCCTGGGCGGAAGCGCTGAGCGCCATCAACCAGCTCGGTGTTGGCGGCGGCCAGACGTGGAAGGAGCTTCCCCGACTGGTGCCGGAGCTGGGTGCCGCCAGCGGATCGGCTGCGCAGCACAAATACGTACTGTTCGACGAAGTCGTCGCCTACCTGCGCCTGGCCTCGGGCTCGCGGCCGATCGTCGTGGTGCTCGACGACATGCAGTGGGCGGACACCGCCTCGTGGGACCTGCTCGAGCACGTCGTCGCGTCGCTCGAGCGCGACCGCATCCTCATCTGCCTCACCGTCCGCGCGGAGGACGCCGAACGGGCGGTGCTCGAGCGCATGCGCCGCCTCAGCCGCGACGAACGGTACTCCGAGATCCCTCTCCGCCGCCTCACGGAGCGCGAAGTCGCGGTGTGGCTCGACCACGTCTTCGCGCATCAGGACCTCGACCCGGCGATCCTGCCGCTGCTCCAGCGCTACTCCGAGGGCAATCCGTTCCTGACGACGCAGATCCTGCGCACGCTGCTGGACGACAAGCTGATCCAGTTCAACGCCGGCCGTTGGGAGCTGCGCTCGAGAGGCGACATCCAGCTGCCGGCGGCCGTCGCCGGCCTCATGGAGCGCCGCCTCGAGAAGCTCCAGCCCGACACCCGGCGGATCCTCGCGACCGCGGCCGTGATCGGCCGCGTCTTCGACATCGACCTTGCCATCGCCGCCGGCGCCGGCACCGAGGATGAGCTCCTCGACGCCATCGACGAGGCGACGCTGCACGCCGTGCTCGAGCCGGTGGGCCCCGCGGGCTCGTCGTACTCCTTCACGCACTCGCTGCTGGTGAACGCGGTGGCGCAGTCGGTCAACGCCCGGCGCCTCTCGCGCATCCACGAGCGCGTCGCCCAGGCGCTGGAGGAGCACGCGCCGACCCGGCTGGCCGACATCGCCGTCCATTACGACAAGGCGGGCAACCCGGAAAAGACGTACTCGTTCGCCATGTCCGCCGGCCGCGCCGCCACCGCGCTGTACGCCCAGTCGGAAGCGCGGAGCTTCTTCGCGCTGGCCGCCAACTCGAAGGGTATCGACGATGCGAAGCGCGCGGCGGCCATCTTCCGTCTCGCCGAAGTGTCCGAGATCGAGGGCAAGCCGGCGGAGGCCGACCGCCTCTGCGAGGAGATCCTCGAGGACCTCGGCGACCGGGCCAGCGCCAGCCAGTTCCTGCCGCTGCGCCGGATGCGCGAGCGCGTGCGCGCGCTGCTCGGCCGCCCCTCGGCGGAAACCATCGCCGCCTGCCAGTCCCTGCTCGTCGAAGCGATCGCCCTCGGTGAGCGCGAGGAGGAAGCCATCCTCCTCGGCATGATCGCCCAGGGGTACATGCGCCTCGGCAACCACGAGGAAGCCGAAGCGGCGGCGAAGCAGGCTGTGGACGCGGCGCGTCTGGCCCCCGAGCCGCGCACGCTCGCCGACGCGTTGACGCGGTTCGGCCTGACGATCATGGGCCGGCGGCCGCAGGAAGCGCTGGAGTACTACCAGCAGGCCGGTGAGCTGTACCGGAAGCTCGACGATCTCATCGGGCAATCCCGCTGCGCGATGAACATGGGCGTGATCTACGCGGCCGCCGACGACGGCGCCGAGGCCGAGCGCGCCTACATGCGGGGTCTCGAGGGGGCGCGCAGCGCCCACGCGATGGACCTCTGGGGCGTGTGCTGCATCAATCTCGGCGTGCTCTATCTCAAGCGCGGACGCACCGAGCTGGCGAGCGAGCGTTTCGAGGAGGCGTTGCAGGCCTTCAGCTCGACGCAGGGACCATACAGACTGGTGACGCTCCTGAATCTCGCCCACCTGGCGCGCGAGAACGGCCAGTGGGACCGGGCGACGGAGCTGTACAACGAGGTCATCGCGCTGGCGGTGCACACGGGCCAGCCGGATGTCGAGCTTGGCGCCCGCGCCGGCGCGGCGCTCACCGAGCTCGCGCTCGGAAGGACGGCCGTCGCCGCCGACCAGACCCGGGCCATCACGGCTCGGCTGGAGGCGAAGCCGGGCTGGGTCTTCCAGGGCCGCGAGATCGTCGAGGCCCTGCGGATCCGCGTCGCCGCGGCGCAGAAGAACTACGCCGAAGCCGTCGAGCTGCTGAAGGAGAACGTCGACGAGCTTCAGTCGCGCGATCTCTACGCCGCCGGGTGGCTGCTCGGCGAGTGCGCGTCGGCGCTGCCGCCGGACCGCGTTCCGTTCCAGTTGATCAACGACCTGGCCCCGCGGATCGAGTCGCACGGGTACGCCGGGCTGGCGCTCCGATTCGCGACGCTCCGGCTGATCCTCAACGACGGCTCGCGGCCCATCTCCACGTCGACGCCGCGCTGGGCTCCACCCGGTGCCGACTACGAGCCCTCCACCGTCGGCTACCAGCCCCCACCGACTCCGAGCGCTCCCCCAGCGAAACAGCAGCCGACTTCGTAAGAGGTCCGGGCCTGTCTCAGGAAGTTGCAGTTTTTCTGCGCAAACGCCTCTCTCGCGCGGTTAACTGGATTGACGAGGCTGGTGACATGTCCAATATTGTTCACCCCCTCCCCCTCCATCCGGAGATTCTCCGGCAAGTCGCTCCGGGCGTGTAACGCCCGACTAATTCGGAGGTTTGCTTGAACTCGCAGAAATCGGCGGCGACGAAGCTGACCGGGCAGCGCCATCCGGGCTTCGAGTCCTTCCAGGGCAACAGCCCCGCCGTGCAGCACGCGATCGCGATGGCCACCCGAATTGCTGCCAGCCCGATTCGCGCGGCCCTGCTCTCCGGGGAGGCGGGAACGGGGAAGGAGCTGCTCGCGCGGTGCATCCATAACGCCGGTCCGAACGCGACGGCGCCGTTCGTCGCCATCAGCTGTGCCGCGCTGCCTGCTCCGATCATCGAGCTCGAGCTGTTCGGGCAGGATAGCTCGAACGGGGCGGGGGCCGCGCAGCACAAGATGGGGATCCTCGAGCTCGCGGGTCAGGGAACCGTCCTCCTCAAGGACATCGGCGAGATTGCGCCCAGCATCCAGGCGCGGCTCCACCGGACGCTTCAGGTCCACCGCGTCCGCCCACTCGGCGGGCTGGAGGAAGTGCCGATCCACTGCCGCATCATCGCGACCACCAAGGTGAATCTCGAGGAGCGCGTCGCTTCGGCGAACTTCAACGGGGACCTGATGCACGAGGTCGCGAAGATGCGTATCGACCTGCCGCCGCTGCGCGACCGCGGGGCGGACATCCGGCTCATGGCCGAGTACATCCTCGCCGACGTCGCCCAGTCGCACGGCGGAGAGCTCAAGCATCTGGGCATCGACGCCGACGAAGTCCTGCGGGGCCATCGCTGGCCGGGAAACGTCCGGGAGCTTCGCCACGTGCTCGAGCGGGCCGTCACGCTCAGCGACGCGGGCCTGATCACGGCGGCGCACATGATCATCCAGCAACGCCGGGCGGTGAACGCGAGCTCGCCGGACGCGCGGACCTACGCCGAAATCCGGATCCCGATGACGGGTCGCAAGCTGCGCGACATCGAGCGGGAGGCCCTGGAGATCACGATGCAGTTCACCAACCAGAACCAGAGCGCGGCGGCGCGCCTCCTCGGCATCGCCCGTCCGACGCTCGCCCGGAAGCTGAAGGAATTCGGGCTGGCGGCGAACGACAAGGTCACCGCCTAGGGCCGGGTCATCCAGCCGGCTGCTGCTGCGTCAGGCAGTGCAGCGTGCCGAGACCCCACACCAGGTCGACCGCGTGGATGCCCACGACCTGGCGGTCCGGGAACAGGCCGGCGAGGATGTTCAGCGCCGTGCGATCGTTCGGATCGTTGAAGGTGGGCACGAGCACCACGCCATTGGCGATGTAGAAGTTCGCGTAGCTCGCCGGCAGCCGCTCGCCGTTCATGATCACCGGCCGCGGATACGGAAGCTTCACGACGCGAAGCGCGCCGCGGTCGGCTCCCGCGAGCTCGAGGCGGTCGAGATTGTCGGCGGAGCGCCGGTGATTCTCGTCGTCGGCCGGATCTTCCTCGTAGGCGAGGACGATGGTCGTGGGATTCACGAACCGCGCGATGTCGTCGATGTGGCCGTGGGTGTCATCCCCGACGCAACCTTCGCCGAGCCAGATGGTGTGGCGAATCCCGAGGTACTCCTTGAAGACGCGCTCGTAGCCCTCGCGTGTGAGGCCGGGATTCCGTTCCTGGATGGGCGAGAGCAGGCACTCCTCCGTCACGAGCAGCGTTCCCTCGCCGTTCGTCTCGATGGCTCCGCCCTCGAGCACCACGCGCTCCCCGTTGTCAGGCCTGACGGGAACCACCCGCTTCTTGCCGGTGATCTTCGCCACCGCCTCGCCGACCTTCTCGTCGCGAGCGTAGTTGTCGTACTTCGCCCAGGCGTTGAACCGCCAGTTCACGAGGCTCACTCCGCCGTCGCCGATGACTCCGGTGGGGCCGGAGTCGCGGAGCCAGACCCGGTCATTGGGAACGACGTGAAGGCGGAAGTTGGACTCGACGCCGTGCGCGGCCAGGTGCTGCCTGGCGGCATCACGGACGGCGTCGGAGTGACACAGGATCTCCACGCGCTCGTGCCGGTGGAGCACACGCACGATCTCGGCGTACACCCAGGGGATCGGCCCGAGTTTGCCCGGCCAATCGGGCTCGTGATGCGGCCAGGCAATCCAGGTTGCCTCGTGTCGCGACCATTCGGCGGGAAACCGCATCAGCCGTCGAGATACCGGCTGAGGATCGGGCCGTAGGCGTCGATGCGGCGATCGCGCAGGAAGGGCCAGTTGCGGCGCGTCTCCTCGATCACCTTCGGGTCGCATTGGGCGACGAGGACGGCCTGCTCGGTCCCCGCTTCGGCGAGCACCCGGCCGAACGGGTCAGCGATGAAGGAGTGGCCGAAGAACTCAATGCCGCGGGTTCCCAGCTCGTCCTCGTGGCCCACGCGGTTCGGCGACGCGACGAACACGCCGTTGGCGATGGCGTGCGAGCGCTGGATGGTGCGCCACGCGTCCACCTGCGCCTTGCCGAAGCTGTCCTTCTCCGCCGGATGCCAGCCGATGGCGGTGGGATAGAACAGGACGTCGGCGCCGAGGAGGCTCGTGATGCGGGCCGCCTCCGGATACCACTGGTCCCAGCAGATGAGCACCCCGACGTTGGCGTAGCGCGTCTTCCAGACGCGGAATCCGCTCGCGCCCTGCTCCTCGCCGTGATAGTCCTTCCGGACGTCACCGGGCGTGAAGTAGTACTTCTCCTCGAAGAGCGGATCGTGCGGGATGTGCATCTTGTCGTACACGCCGAGGAGTCGGCCGTCGGCGTCGATGACGACCGCGGAGTTCATGTAGATGCCACGCGCCCGGCGCACGAAGATCGGGACGACGATGACGACGGCCAGCTCCTTCGCCAGCGCCTGCATCGTCTCGGTGATCGGGCCCGGCACCGTCTCGGCCAGGTCGAAGTGCTCGATGCGCGTCGACTTCGCGAAGTACGTGGTGTTGAAGAGCTCCTTGAGGCAGATGACCTGCGCGCCCTGGCGCGCGGCCTCGCGGATGAGCTCCACCGCGCGCGCGACGTTCGCGGCGACGTCGTCGGTCGCGTGATCCTGGATGATGCCGACCGTGAAGGGATTGCTTGGCATTTCTAAAGATAAGAAGCAGGGACCGTGCGACAGGGGCGGCTGGCCGGGCTCCGTTCCTTTCCCGGTCGCGCTGGCCGCGGATCGCTATTCGACGATGCCGATCGCGACGTCCATGACGTTCGTGCCGGTCTGCCGCCGCGGAAGCAGCGCGTTCGCCGCGGCAAGCGCGCGATTCGATTCATGCCGCTGGAGGGCGGCAAGCGGGTCCGTGCCCGCGCGCTGGATCAGTGACCAAGTGCCCGAATCGATCACGGCTCCCGCGGCTTCCGTCATCCCATCCCGCCCGTCCGTGCCGGCGGCGAGGAGCCGGATACGCGCGGCGCGGTCCCCGGCTTCGGCGAGGACGCGAGCGGCCGAAAGCGCCAGCTCCTGGCATCGGCCTCCGGCGGACATGGCCTCGGCATTCCCGGCCGCAACGCTCGTCTCACCGCCCCAGATGATGCACTTCGCGGCGCCGATGTTCGTCGCGCTCGCCGCGAGGAGCTTGCGCGCGATGGATTCGCCAGCGGCGGCGGCAGCACCCTCGAGCTGATCCTCCACAACTTCCACGTGCATGCCCAGGCCGGACGCGGCAAGCGCCGCATTGTCCAGCGCGCTCCGGTTGCTGGCGACGATCGACGAGGTCACGTGCGCGAACGCCGGATGATGCCGCTTGGGTGTCTCGCCGGTCACGCCACGAACGACGTTGCGGAGGTACTCGTGATAGACCGGGGCCACCTGGCCGGCGAGACCGGCGCGCTCGAGGATCGCGGCGACATCGGCCGCGACGTTCTCGTCCGGCGCGCATGGTCCCGACCCGATGGTCCCGAGATGATCCCCGGGAACGTCCGATACCGCGAGGCAATGCACGGTCGCGGGCGCGAGAGCGAGCGCGAGCCTGCCGCCGCCCCACCTCGAGAAGCGCTTGCGCACGGTGTTCATGGATCCGATGTCGAGGCCGGAGGCGAGAAGGGTCCGGAACAGCGCGATCAGGTCGCGCGACTGGTGGTCTCGCAGCGGGGCGCCGATCAGGCTCGAGGCGCCGCCGGAAACGAGGACGATCACCACGTCCGTCGCCCGACGGCCGGCGGCGACCTCTCCGATCCGGTCGGCGGCGGCCTGCGACAGGGGACCCGGGATGGGATGATCTCCCTTCATCGAGACCAGGGTCGGATACGGAGAGCGCTCGCCCTCCGGGCTCACGATGACGCCGCCGACGATCTGATGAAGCGACCTGAGCAGGGTTGCCACGGTTGCCGCCGCCATTGGTGCCGCGGCCTTTCCCATGGCGAAGATCAGGACTCGCCGGTCCCTGGGAATTCGAAGCGCTTCGACGGCCGAGGCCGTCGCGGCGGCGGGATCGGCGCCCGCGAGGGCCGCCGCGTAGAGACGAAGGAGCGGATCTGACTCGGCTTGCATTGTCGGCGGAAGGCGGCCTCGACCTCTGGTCCACGCAAGTGGACACCCATCCTATCACCATATGGACGACGGACGCCCTAAACCGTCCCAAAGCGCCGGTTAACCCGGGAATGGCAGGTGCCTTACTACGGGCCAGAATTCGCGGCGTTGCCGCGCCACCTGGAGGGAAACACGATGAACGCATTCAAGAAGATCTGGCTGCTGGCGCCCCTGGCGATCCTCGGCGCTGCCTGCGGCAAGACGGCTCCCGACGACGCGGCGCTGAAGAACGACCTGGCCCTGGCCTCCCAGGCCCAGCAGTTCATGCCGCCGCAGGTCATGTCGCCGGCCGAGCAGGGGTACGCGGTCAATCCCTACACGACGCCGCAGCGGCAGACCGTGACGCGGGTTTCCGCTCCGGCACGGACGACGACGGTGCGCCGCGCGCCCGCTCGCAGCACGGTGGTCTACTCCGAGCCGGCTCCGACGCGCGTCATCAAGAACACGAAGCGTGATGCGGCCATCGGCGCCGCCGCCGGTGCCATCATCGGCGCGAGCACGAGCCGCAACAAGGTGAAGGGTGGCCTGATTGGCGCCGCGGCCGGGGCGATCCTCGGTGGCGTGATCGGCAACAACGTCGACGTGAAGCGGGTTCCATAGAGGGATCGAGGGTGGGGGATCCGGGGACAGGGGACAGGCGATTCGTCGCCTGTCCCCTTTCACTATCCCCCTATCGCTCTATCCGTCTAGCATGCTTCTCGCCTGTTGAAGCTCAAACGATTGAGTGAGAGGCAGTTGGTGACGATCGATGGAGTGGATGGCGGCAGGGGGCACGACGGCACGGGTGAAGACCCACCGGATCGCCGCCGGAACCGACTCGTTGCGAACCGGGCTTTCGGGGCGATCAAGGCTCAGCATGCCGCCGAGCGGACGTTCTTCGAGGCGCTGGCCGACGGGCTGAACGGGATCGCGGCGTCCACGCCCTTCCTGCTCATCCACGTCGTCTGGTTCCTCGTGTGGATCCCGTGGAACCTCGGCTTGCTGGGCCTCCGGCCCTTCGACCCGTTCCCGTTCGGGCTGCTGACGATGGTCGTCTCCCTCGAGGCGATCTTCCTCTCGATCTTCGTGCTCATGTCGCAGAAGCGCGAGTCGGCGATCGCCGAGCTGCGCGAGGAGCTGATGCTCCAGGTGAACCTGCGCATGGAGGAGGAAGTCACCAAGACGCTCCAGCTCGTCGCGGGCCTCTACACGCGCCTCGGGCACGTGATGGCCGAGGACGAGGAGCTTGGCGACATGCTCCGTCCGCTGGACGTGACGACGATCGAGCGGGAGCTGACCGCCGAGATCGCGCAGGTGGCCGCGAAGCGCAAGCGCATCCGGATGCTGCTCCGCCGCCGGAACGTCGCCGACACCAAGCCCATCGATCTCTGAAATAATCCGGTCCGTCCCGCGGGAATTCGATGTCGGCCCGGAGCGGGATCAGTGCGAGTTTCGCGTCGACCCCTTCCCGACGCGCATGCCATACACTCTCTGGAGTCACGGACGAATGCTGGGCGAAACCGATCTCGGATTCGTCCAGGTCTACGCCAACGTGAAGTTCGGCTGGTTCCATCCGTCACCGGCCGGCGAGAAGGCGATGCCGGTGCTGACCGGCGCCGGACCGGCGCTCCACAAGCTGTACAGGATGACGCGCAATCCCGTCCGCGCCCTCATGCGCGGCGTCGAGGGCAAGACGGACGGACGATTCCCGCGCGACATACGCCGCACGACGGCGTATGCGGACCTGGTCTCCATCAGCGATCAGCTCGCGTCCATGGCGATCGAGCTGCGTGATCCCGACGGGCAGGTCGTCGACACGGAAGACATCCATATCGACGACACGGAGTGGAAGCTCTCGCTGATCCCGAAGAGCTGCCGGGGCGAACCTGAGGAATCCGATGCGTCCGGGCCGGATCTCGAGCCGCTGCCGAGGTACCAGATCCAGGTGCACCTGCGCGGTGTCCCGCGCAGGCGCCTCCACGTTCCCGGACTGGACGACTAGGCCTTGCGGCCGACGAGCGAGCGAAGGACGTACGGCAGGATACCGCCGTTGCGGTAATACTGCGTCTCCTCCGGCGTGTCGATGCGGAGCAGCACGTCGAACGTCTTCTCCGGGCCATCGCCCGTCGCGCGCACCTTCAGGCGGGCCCGCGGCTTCGTGTCGTCCCCGAGGCCGAGGATCTCGAAGGTCTCGAAGCCCGAGAGCCCGAGCGACTGCCGCGTCTCGCCGTTCACGAACTCGAGCGGCAGCACGCCCATTCCCACCAGGTTCGAGCGATGGATCCGCTCGAACGACTCCGCGATCACGGCGCGAACGCCGAGGAGAACGGTGCCCTTGGCCGCCCAGTCGCGCGACGAGCCCGTGCCGTACTCCTTGCCGGCGATGATGACGAGCGGCGTGCCCTGCTTCTGGTATTCCATCGCCGCGTCGTAGATGAACTTGTGCTCACCGCCCTTCTGCATCGCCGTCCATCCGCCCTCGGTGCCCGGGGCCAGCTCGTTCCTGAGGCGGATGTTGGCGAAGGTGCCGCGCATCATGACTTCATGATTGCCGCGGCGCGCGCCGTATGAATTGAAATCCTTCCGTTCGACGCCGTGGGCGATGAGCCACTTTCCGGCCGGGCTCGCGGCGGGGATGTTGCCGGCCGGCGAGATGTGGTCGGTGGTGATCGAATCGCCGAGCATCGCCAGGGCGCGGGCCCCCTTGATCGGGCGGATACCCGGCGGCTGCATGGTCATGCCCTCGAAGTAGGGCGGATTCTTCACGTAGGTCGAGTCGGCCTGCCACGCGTACGTCTCGCCGCCCGGCACGTCGAGCTTCTGCCATTCGGCGTCGCCGCGGAACACGTCGGCATACTGCTTCTTGAAGAAGTCGCTCTTCACGCTCCGCGTGACTTCCTCCTGGACCTCGGGGAGCGTCGGCCAGATGTCGCGCAGGAACACCGGTCCGTCGGTGCCGATTCCCAGCGGCTCGCGGGTGAGGTCGAGATCCATGCGGCCGGCGAGTGCGTAGGCGACCACCAGCGGCGGCGAAGCGAGATAGTTGAAACGGGTGAGCGGGTTGACGCGGCCCTCGAAGTTCCGGTTGCCGGAGAGCACCGCGGCCGTGACGAGCTTGTGCTGCTCGATGGCCTGGGCGATCGGCTCCGGCAGGGGACCCGAGTTGCCGATGCAGGTCGTGCAGCCGTATCCGACGAGCTGGAATC
>CAMLHT010000082.1 GCA_946479895.1 uncultured Gemmatimonadota bacterium
GAGCGAACGCGGGCCACACTTGGGGGGAAAGGCGTTTGGTTCGCGGATCCCGCCGATGACCGCAGATGCGGCAACCTGGCGGGTGGGGACTCAGGATTCAGTGAGTCCCGACGCTCCTGATCGTTTCTTCTGCGTTCATCGGCGTGATCCGCGAGCCAGACCCCTTCCTCGCGAGTGAAGCCGCTCAGAAAGACGATCCCTTCATTAACTTGGAGTGATGCCTTCCCGCCACGTTCCCGAGCTTCTCGCGCCCGCCGGCTCGCTCGACGCCGTCCGCGCCGCGCTCGCCAACGGGGCGGATGCGGTCTACCTCGGCGCCGCCCGCTTCAACGCCCGTGACGAAGGGGCACAGCTCAGCCTGGACGAGGTCGCCGAGGCCTGCCGGCTCGCGCACAGCCGCGGCAGCCGGGTCTACCTGACGCTCAACATCCTCATCAAGCCGGCCGAGCTCCACGATGCCCTCGTGTTCCTCGGCGAGGCCATCGACCGCGGAATCGACGCCGCTATCGTCCAGGACATCGGCCTCGTCCGACTGATTCGCCGGATCTATCCCGGGCTTGAGATCCACGGCTCGACGCAGATGACCGTGCACGACGTCTCGGGCGCGTCCGTCATCAGTGAGCTGGGGGTCGAGCGCATCGTTCTCGCCCGCGAGAACACCCTCGACGACATCCGGGAGATCCATCAGGCGCTGCCCGATCTCGGCCTCGAGACGTTCGTGCACGGCGCTCTCTGCATCTCGTACTCCGGGCAATGCTACATGTCCGGCATGATCTCCGAGCGGAGCGCGAACCGGGGATCGTGCGCGCAGTCGTGCCGGAAGGACTACGTGCTCGAGGACGCGGCCAGCGGCGCCGAGCTCGATCGCGGCTTCCTCATCTCGGCGCGCGACCTGGGCGCCTACGACCATCTCGCGCACATCGCCGACGCGGGCGTGAGCTGCCTCAAGGTCGAAGGTCGAAAGAAGAAGCCGGAATACGTCGCGACCGTGACCCGGTCGTACCGCCAGTGGCTCGACCGCCTCGAGAAGGGCGAACCCTCCGGCTGGGTCCCGCCGACCGAGGAGGAAGTGCAGCCGCTGGTGCAGATCTACAGCCGCGGGTTCACGGGCGGCATGTACGGCGGCCGCGCCGGACGCGACTACGTGACACGCACCCAGCCGGACAACCGCGGCGAGGTGGTCGGCACCGTCGTGGGGACCGATCGCGGACAGCTCGTGATCGAGGTGACCCAGCCGGTGCAGGTTGGCGACGGCCTCGGGTTCGAGGACCCGTCCGTCACGGGCGGACCGACCCGAGGCTTCACCGTCTCGTCGATCCGCACGCTGCCCGGCAAGGGCGCGATCCGCCAGGTCATCGAGACCTCGCTGCGAATCCCGCTCGGCTGGAAGGTGACGCGAACCTCGGCGGCCGCGGCGATGAACGCCGCCCGGGCGTCCTTCGCGAACCAGCCTTCCGTCGGTCCGTCGCTGGCGCGCGTGGACGTCCGGGTGTTCGGCAGCGCCGGCGGCCCGATGAAGGCGATGTTCCAGTGCGGGGACGATCACGTCACCGTGGCGACGGAAAAGCCGCTCGCGCCGGCGAGCAAGCGACCGCTCGACGAACCGATCCTGCGCGAGCAGCTCGGACGACTGGGCGGGACGGGCTTCGTGCTCGGCGGCCTGGATGTGACGGGACTCGGTGAGGGCCTCTTCCTCCCCGTGAGCGAGCTCAATCATCTCCGTCAGTCGGCGATCGAGCAGCTCAGCGATCGGCGGAGCTGGGACAAGGCGGCGCGCGACGCGGAGCGCGTCGCGACGGTCGACGAGGCGATTGGCGCGGTCATTCCGGAAAGCAGATCCCTGCCTTCGGCAGGGATGACGGTAGGGGCAGGGATGACGGTAGAGGCAGGGATGACTGCCGCGGCTCCGGCGCGGCTCGTGGCGGTCGTCTACAACGTCGCGGATGGCGAAGCCGCCGCTGACGCCGGCGCGACGGAGATCGTGCTCGATCCGTTCCTGCGTCATCCGGCGCCCTCGGTGAAATCGGTGCTCGCCCTTCGCGACTCGCTCGCGGCGCGCGGAGTCGGATTCCGTCTTCGCACGCCCACCATCGTGCGGCCCGAAGACCGGAAGGCCATCGAGAAGTGGCTGGCCCTCGACGTTCCGTTTCTCTCCGGACACCTCGGGCTGGTCGCCGAGCTCGCGCGGGCGGGCAGGGACGTCGTGGGCGACTACGCCCTGAACGTCTTCAACCAGCACACGGCGGCGGAGATTTTCCGTCTCGGCGCAAGGCGCGCCGTCCTGTCGATCGAGCTGACCACGAAGGAGATGGCCGACGTCAGCGCGCCCTGGCAGGGCGAGGGCTTCGATGCCTTCGTCTACGGGCGGCCGGAAGGCATGACCATCGAGCACTGCGTGCTCTCGGCGGCGTTCGACCGCGAGCCGACCACGTGTCGCGATCTGTGCGTGAAGAAGCACACGGACGTTCGCCTGACCGATCCCGCGGGCTACACGTTCGCGGTCGCCACCGACTCGGCCTGCCGGAACCGGCTCCTGCATTCCCGCCCCGTCGAGGGGTCCGAGTTCATTCCCGCGCTCTGGGCATCGGGGATTCGCGGCTTCCACCTCGTGTTCAACGTTCCCGGTGATCCGGTCGCCCGGATCGTCGCCGCCTACCGTGCCGCGATCGACGCCCAGTCCGGTGCCGCCGATTCCCGGGGGCCCACGCCGCGCGAGGTCGTCGGGCCGGCGTTCACGCGCGGACACTTCGCCCGGGCAGTCTGACGATTGCTCCCGCGACGTGGCGATGATGCATGCCGCCGCCGCCGGATGATCGTACGCCGATGACGACGCCCACCGAGGCTCCCCACGCCGTCCTCAAGCGGCATTTCGGCTACGACGATTTCCGTCCCGGCCAGCTGCACGCGATCGAGACGATCGTGGCGGGCCGTGACACGGTGGTCGTGCTCCCGACCGGCGGCGGCAAGTCGCTCTGCTATCAGGTTCCGGCCCTCATGCTGCCGGGGCTCACCGTCGTCATCTCGCCGCTCATCTCCCTGATGAAGGACCAGGTGGACGCGCTCGTGAAGCGTGGGATCGCCGCCACCTTCGTGAACTCCACGCTGTCGTCGGGCGAAGTCAGCGAGCGCATGGCCCGGGTGTATCGGGGCGAGATCAAGCTGCTCTACCTCGCGCCGGAGCGATTCGCGTTCGGGGATCTCGGCGAGCGCCTCAGCAAGGTCGGCGTGTCGCTGCTGGCGGTCGACGAGGCCCACTGCATCAGCGAGTGGGGCCACGACTTCCGGCCCAGCTATCTCCGTATCGGGGAGATCCGCGACAAGCTTCGCGCGCGCTGCACGATGGCGCTCACCGCCACCGCGACTCCACGGGTTCGCGCCGACATCGTCCGCCAGCTCGAGCTCTCCGACGCCGAGACGATCGTCACCGGATTCGACCGGACGAACCTGACCTACTACGTCGCGCCGGCGCGCTCGGACGACGACAAGGACGAGCTCCTCGTGCGCTTCCTGCGGGAGCGGGAAGGGCTGGCGGTCGTCTACGCCTCCACGCGCAAGGCGGTGGAGCGCATCGCCGAGCTGCTCCGGAAGAATCGCATCCCGGCGGCGGCGTATCACGCGGGCCTGGACGACGAGCGGCGCCACCAGGTCCAGGAGGCCTTCATGAAGGAGAAGGTCCGGGCCATCGTCGCGACCAACGCGTTCGGCATGGGCATCGACAAGGCGAACGTGCGGCTGGTCATCCATCACGCGATGCCCGGCACGCTCGAGGCCTACTACCAGGAGGCGGGTCGCGGAGGGCGCGACGGCAAGCCCGCGGAGGCGATCCTCCTCCACGCGTTCCGCGACCGGTTCACGCACGAATACTTCATCAAGGGCGCGCACCCCGAGCGCGCCCTCGTGGAGGCCGTCTACAAGCGCCTCCAGAAAGGGGCCGACAGCCAGGGCCGCGTCGAGCTGGATGCGGCCGCCATTGCCCGCGGCGTCCCCGGCAAGGTGTCCGTTCGCGACGTCGAGTCGGCCATCCGGCTGCTCGTGTCGTCCGGGGCACTGATCGCGCACTCGGAGAAATCGTCGCTGGTCAACGTGCGGCTCCTCGCGACTCCGGAACGCATCAAGTCGGAGCTCGGCGCCGGCTTCGAGATGGAGCTCTCGTTCCTCCGCGCGCTGTGGCGACTCGTGGGGTCGCGCATCCAGGACGGCGCCATCGTCGACGCCGCCGGCTTTCCCCCGGGCTACGGCGGAACGCGCGGCGTCATGTCACTCCTCGAATCCCTCCAGTCCCGGCAGTTTCTCGTCTGGTCGGCCACGGAGCCGGGATCGCGCCTGGCACGTCCCGACCATCCGCTGGATTTCTTCCGCATCAACTGGGCGGCGATGGCCCGCCGACTGGCGGCGGACCTGGCCAAGCTCGACGCCATGCAGCGATACGCCTACCTCCAGAAGTGCCGCCGGGAGTTCGTGCTTCGCTACTTTGGAGATGCCGCCGCGAAGCCGCGCTGCAAGGGGTGCGATGTATGCCTTGGCATCGAGCTCGCGAAGCGCACGACCGGACGCCTGCCACGACGACGCCGCAAGGCCTGATCACCCATATGGACGATTCCCTGTACTTCGACGAAAGCCACCTCGCGACGCGCGAGATGGTGCGTGAATTCGCGCGGGAGGAAGTGGCGCCCGTCGCGACGAAGCTCGACGCCGATGCGAAGTTCCCGTGGGACAACATCCGCAAGATGGCCGATCTCGGGCTGCTCGGCGTGCCGTGGCCGGAGGAGCTGGGCGGCGCGGGGCTCGACACGATCAGCTTCATGATCGCGATCCACGAGCTGGCGAAGGTCGACGCGTCGCACGGGCTGACCATCTCGGCCCACACGACGCTCGGCACCTCGCCGATCGTGAAGTTCGGCAACGACGAGCAGCGCCGGGCGTACGTGCCGTTTCTCGCCTCGGGGAGGGTGATGGGCGGCTTCGGCCTCACCGAGCCCGAGGCCGGCAGCGATGCCGGCGGAACGCGGACGACGGCCGTGAAGAAGGGCGACCGGTACATCCTGAACGGCACCAAGCGGTTCATCACCCACGGCAGCGTCGGGGAGATCTTCGTGGTCACCGCCGTGACCGACCCGTCCGCGGGCACGAAGGGGATCAGCTCCTTCATCCTCACCAAGCCGACGAACGACCTCGCCGAGGCCGAGCGGGTCGGCGTCGGCCACGAGGCGTCGCTTCCGGCCATGAAGGGGTTTTCCGCCGGCAAGAAGGAGGACAAGCTCGGATGGCGCGCCTCCGACACGGCCGAGCTGATCATGCAGGACGTGGAAGTTCCCGCGGAGAACCTGCTCGGCGCCGAGGGCCGCGGCTTCATCAACTTCATGAAGACGCTCGACAACGGCCGCATCGGCATCGCCGCGCTCTCCCTCGGTATTGCAGAAGGGGCCTACGAGCAGGCGCTCGAGTACTCGATGATCCGGAAGCAGTTCGGCAAGCCGATCTCGGAGTTCCAGGGCGTCCACTTCCAGCTCGCCGACATGGCAATGGAGATCGAGGCCGGCAGGCACTTGATGTATCACGCCGCCTGGCTCGCGCAGAACGACAAGCCGTTCTCCAAGGAGGCGGCGATGGCGAAGCTGTTCTGCTCGGAGCTGGCGATGCGGGCGACGATCAAGGCCGTGCAGATCCACGGCGGGTACGGCTACACCAAGGACTACCCCGTCGAGCGGTTCATGCGCGACGCGAAGATCTGCGAGATCGGGGAAGGGACGTCGGAGATCCAGCGGATCGTGATCGCGAGGAATATCCTGAAGTCCGTCGGCTAGGCGCTCCGAGGTGTAGACCACGAAGGACCCGAAGGACGCGAAGGGCTACCGGTCATTCACGAACCGGGTGATTCCATCCTTCAGACGCCGGGTCTGAAAGTTGATCAACAGGCCGATCCGATACCCGCTGAGCCTCAGGTTCGATATGACCTGAGCCTCATGGACGGGAATGATTTTCGTCACGGCTTTCAACTCGACGAGAATCCTTGCATCCACGATCATGTCGGCACGATACCCCACATCCAGTCGGCGGCCTTCGTAGGTGACCGGGATCGGGACCTGTGTCACCACCTCGTGCCCCCGATTCCGAAGCTCCTGGGCCAGACACGCCTCGTAGGCGCTTTCGAGCAGCCCTGGACCGAGGAACGAGTGAACCTTTATCGCGGCGCTGATGATCGATTCAGATCCGTCGTTGAAGAAACCCATGGTCTTCTTCGTATCCTTCGCGTCCTTCGCGGTGATTTCGGGGCTTCAACCTGGGAGGCCCTCGTCAACCGATCGTCATAAGTCCCACCGCGGCAGATGGTTGCGCGAACTGCGCCTCCGCATGAGCTTACAAGCAGTGACCGTAGTCAACGCTTCTTTCCCGCTCCTCCTGCCGGGCGACTCCGGCCGGATCGAGCGACTCATGCGCGCCGGACTCGCCGACTTTGCTGCGGTGATCCTCGGCGCGCTCGTTCGTTTGACGGACTGGCTGCCCACGAGCGCAGCCGATCGCACCGCCTTCCGGCTGGAAGCGCGGTGGTCGATCACCCGGCCTGAGCGAACGCCTGCGACGGTTGCTCGCCGCCCCTGGCGGCCGAGCGTTCACACACTTCATGACCGCCTTGCTCCGCCCGAGTCGCCGGGCCGGGGCGCCGCGGCCCTCCATGAAACGAGAAATCCTGATCAACGCGAACCCGCGGGAGACCCGGGTCGCCATCATCGAGGACGACCAGTTAGTAGAGCTGCTGGTTGATCGGCCGGAAGCCCGCCGCATGGTGGGTGACATCTACTACGGTCGCGTCGATGCCGTCCTTCCCGGCATCCAGGCCGCGTTCGTCGACATCGGCACCGAGAAGAGCGCGTTCCTCCACGCCTCGGATCTCGTGTCCGCCACGGACGAGGAGCCCGAGGAAGACGACGACGAGGATGAGGACGACGATGCCGCCGACGACGCCGAGGGCGAAGGCGCCGGTGGCAAGGGAAGGAAGGGCGGGCGCGGCAAGGGCCGGCGTCCCGAGAAGAACACCCAGCCCATCCAGGACGTCCTGAAGCGGGGCAAGGAGATCCTGGTCCAGGTCTCCAAGGAGCCCATCTCCACCAAGGGGCCGCGCGTCACGGCGCAGGTCTCGCTGGCCGGCCGGTTCCTGGTGTACATGCCGTTCGCGTCGCGCGTCGGCATCAGCCGCAAGATCGGCGAGCGCTCCGAGCGGGCGCGCCTTCGCGAGCAGACCAAGGGCATCCTGCCGGACAACTCGGGCGGCGTGATCGTCCGCACGGTCGGCGAGGACGTGACGCGCGAGACCTTCGAGCGCGAGCTCGAGTCGCTCATGACGACCTGGAAGAAGATCAAGCGGAAGACGCACTTCGTGAAGGCGCCCGCGCTCGTGCACCGCGAGACCAGCCTCGCCCGCTCGCTCATGCGCGACGTGTTCTCGACCAAGGTCGAGAAGGTGACGGTCGACTCGAAGCAGGTCTTCAACGAGATCATCGAATACCTGAAGCCGATCGCCCCCGAGCTCGTCGAGCGCGTGCACCTCTACGAGGACAAGGTTCCGCTCTTCGACAAGGCGAACATCGAGCAGGAGCTGCGCGACCTGTTCAAGCGCCGCTGTGACCTGCCCAGCGGCGGCTACCTGATCATCGAGCCCACGGAAGCGCTGGTGTCGGTGGACGTGAACTCCGGCCGCTACACGGGCAAGAAGGATCCGGAGAAGACGATCCTCAAGACGAACATGGAGGCCGCGCGCGAGCTGGCCCGGCAGATCCGCCTGCGCGACATGGGCGGCATCATCGTCGCCGACTTCATCGACATGGAGACGAAGGCGAATCGCGACCGGGTGCTTCAGGAGCTCCGGATGCACCTGTCCCGCGACCGGGCCCGCACCAAGGCCTTCCAGGTCTCGGACCTCGGGCTGATCGAGATGACCCGCCAGCGGGTCCGGCAGAGCCACCTCCAGAGCATGACCGAAGCGTGCCCGACCTGCCACGGAACGGGCCGGGTCTTCACGGCGGAGACCGTCACCCGGCGCATCGAACGGTCGATCCGCCGGGCCAGCCTCGAGGGGCGGAAGGATCCCCTGGTCGTCCGGGTGCATCCGGAGGTCGCCCTGTACGTCCTCGAGAACGAAAAGGACCTCTTCAAGAAGCTCGAGTCCGCCTCGGCCTTCAGCCTGGAAATGAGGGACGATCCCCTCATGAAGCCCGACGAGTTCAAGATCGTGGTCAAGTCGGCGGGGCGGGATGTGACCCAGCAGTACGCCGTCGCTTAGGCTCGGCTAGCGGCTCGGCTGCGGCTAACGGCTGTCGGCGCCAGCCATCAGCTGGCGGCTACGGCTATCGCTGGGGCTATCCGGCATCGGCTATCGGCTGGCTGGCAGCGAGCCATAGCCATAGCTGTCAGCTGACGGCCGGCGCTGACAGCCGACAGCCGCAGCCGAGCCGCCAGCCGAGCGATGATTGACACAAGCCTCGGTCCCCCATATTCTTAGAGGCTTCGCACCAATCTTTGCAACGAGTTTCAGGCCAATGCCTTACGCGATCATCAAGACCGGCGGCAAGCAGTACCGTGTCGAGCCGGGCCGGACCTACAAGATTCCCTCGCTCGCCGGTGAACAGGGCGGCAAGGTCGAGTTCAACGAAGTGCTCCTCGGCAACGACGGCAAGAACGTGAAGACGGGCGTGCCGATGCTGTCCGGCGCCACCGTCACCGGTGAGATCGTGCGTCACGGCCGCGGCGAGAAAATCGTCGTCTTCAAGATGAAGCGCCGGAAGAACTACGCGCGCAAGCGCGGTCATCGTCAGGGCTTCACCGAAGTCCGCATCAACGACATCAAGCTCGGCTAAGCGGGGATACCATGGCTCACAAGAAGGGCGTCGGCTCGTCGCGCAACGGCCGCGACTCCAACCCGAAATTCCTCGGCGTCAAGAAGTACGGCGGCGAGAAGGTCGTGGCGGGCAACATCATCATCCGCCAGGACGGCACCAAGTATCACCCGGGCAAGAACGTCGGCCTGGGCCGTGACTACACCATCTTCGCCCTCATCGACGGCGTGGTGAAGTTCGAGCACAAGAGCGCCAAGGCCTACAAGGTCAGCGTCTACCCGAAGAACGACCCGAAGCTCGCCGCCACGGCGTGACGGCTCGGTTTGCAAAAGAGGCCCCGGACCTGCATGGTTCGGGGCCTCTTTCTTTCCGACGGACATCGACGATGCCGATCATCGATCGCCTGAAAACGGAGCTGGATCGCGCGGGCCGCGCCGCGCAGAACGCGATCGACGAAGGCCGCCTGCGCCTGGAGCTCTTCCGCGCGCGCCAGACGGCCGACCGATCCGCACAGCGGCTTGGCTATGCCGTGTTCCGCGCCCGGCGGGCCGGGAACGAGCTGTCCACCGAGCAGTACGCGGCGCTCGCCGCGGACCTGACGGCCGCCGAGGCCGAGGTCACGCGCTACGAGACGCTTCTCGCCGAGCTGGACTCGCGAGGCTCACCGGCGGCTCCCGCGGGACACATCCCGCCGAACACGGAGTAGCGCGCCCCTATCCGGGGTCTTTCAGCACGGTGAGGTCGTCGGTGCAGATCCCGTCGACGCCCAACTCCGCGAGCTCGCGGGCGCGCGCAGCGTCGTTCACGGTCCAGACGATCGTCCGACACCCGAGCGCGTGTATCGCTGATACCCGGGCGGCCGTGATCAATGAGCCTTTCGGCCAGACGTCCCGCGCCCCGGTTCGGCGGACCTCGGCCTCGAGCGACGACGGCCACCGCTCGAAGAGGATGCCGCGCGGGATGTGCGGCGCCACCCGCATCGCGGCGACGATCGCCTCGTGATCGAAGCTGTGGATGGCGCACGACGCGCCGCTCGCGTCGATAACCGCGGCCACGGCGGCGATATCGCCGGCCTTGACCTCGACATAGACGAACGCCTTGCCCCGGGCCATCGCGAGGACGGCCGCCAGTGTCGGAACCCGGCCGCCGTCGCCGAGGTCGGCCGCGGCCAGCTCTTCGGAGCGGATCGTCGAGATGGCGCGGCCGCGAAGTCCCGTCGGCGTCACCCGCCGGGACAGGGCGGGGTCGTGATGGACGACCACCTGGCCGTCGGCCGTCACGTGGACGTCGAGCTCGACCGCGTCGGCCCCCAGCCGGAGGGCTTCCTCGAAGCTCGGCAGGGTATTCTCGAGAAACCGCCGCGGTGCCCCGCGGTGGCCGATCCGTTCTACATTCCTGCCGTCTCGCGAAGCCATGGCGTCGGGGTCTGGAAGTCCATTCCGGACCCCACCTTAACAGTTCCGGGGCCTACCCGTCTACCATCGTGTGAATGACTGAGCCGTCTCAGGGCAATGCGAACCAGGGCGAGTCGACGGATGCCGAGCTCATTCAGCAGTGGAAGGATGGGGACCAGCGCGCGGCCACGACCCTCGTGGAAAGACACTCGTCGGCGCTCGCCCGGTTTGCCGTCAGCTGCGGGGCGCGGGACGACATCGACGAGCTGGTCCAGGACACCTTCGTGCGGGCCTTCAACTCGCTCGACGGATTCCGGGGGGACAGCTCCTTTCGAACCTGGCTGCTGACGATCGAGCGACGGCTGCTCCTGGACCGGCGACGATCGGAAAAGCGGCGGCCGGACCGGGTGGAGATCCAGGAAGGTGATGCTTCGACACAGTTCGACGCGCTGGATGGAGTGGTCGCCGACGAATCGCGGCGGCGCATGGCGGAGGCGGTGACGCGGTTGTCACCGACGCAGCGGCAGGTGTTCACGCTGCGGGTGGCGGATGGAATGTCGTACAAGGAGATCGCGGACGCGGTGGGAACGACGGAAGGCGCGGCGCGAGTGCATTATCACAACGCGATGAAAGCGGTAAAGGAGTTTCTCGATGATTGATTGTCCGAACGTGGAGATGCGGGACCGGCTGCCGGAGCTGGCGAATGAATCGCTCGATCCGGCGGCGCGGGTGCTCGTGCTCGCGCACATCGAGGAGTGCACGTTCTGCGCGGCGGAAGTCGCGATCCTCCGCTCGGTGCGGGTGGTGGTGCTCGAGGCGACGCCGCGGGTCGACGTCGCGTCGATCGTCGGCGCCCTGCCGCGGCCGCGGGCCGTCGTCCGCGAGGACGCCGAGATCATCCCGATCCAGTCGGCGCGTTCGGCGCGCCGCCGGAGCTGGGGATCGTGGCAGATCGCGGCCGCCGTCACCGTGCTCGCGGGAGGCATCGGCAGCTACGCCGTGCTCCGTCCCGACTCGCCCGTCCGCGGCATCGATTCGACGGGTATCGTCGCCGCCGCCGATTCCAGCACCGGGCTCGCCCTCACGGGCGCCCTCTCGTACATGAGCGACGCCGAGCTCGACGCCCTGGTCAAGGACATCGACGCCATCGAGGCGCTTCCATCCACCGAGATCGAAACCGGCCGGAGCGCCGTCGCCGTTCCACTGATTCTCCCGGACTCGGTCGTCCAGGAGCTGGAGGTCTACTGATGCGCAACCTGAGAATCGCCGTCGGCCTGCTGCTGGTCGCCTCGACCGTCGCCACGGCCCAGAATCCGCCGCGCGGGCGCGGCCGTCGCGGCGGTCCGCCGGCCGGCGATACGATGGCCCCGCGGGACACACGCATGGCGCGCCAGGCGATCGAGCGGCTGATCCGGAATCAGGTGCAGCCGACGGACGTGCAGCTGAAGCAGCTCCAGTCGATCGACGCGCGGTTCGAGCCGCAGCGGGTGCAGCTCAACCGCGAGGAGATGCAGGTGCGGCGCGAGCTGCGCCAGGCGATGCTCGACACCGTCAACCAGGACCAGGCGAAGATCGGCCAGCTCCTGGACCGGATGATCGCGTTCCCCGGCCGCCGCGCCGACCTGATGGAGTCCGAGCAGAAGGCGCTGGCCGAGGTGCTCTCGCCGCTCCAGCGGGCGAAGTACCACGCGATCCAGGAGCAGTTGCGCCGGCGCATCGAGCAGGGTCGTGGTGGCCCGCCGCCAGGCGGCCCGCCGCCGAAGACGCGGCCGCCGGAAGCCCGCACGAAACGGTAGGACTGGGGAGCGCTGGCAGCGAGTCGGCGCTCCCTTTAGCTTGCCGCCCGTCGCCCAGGTGGTGGAATTGGTAGACGCAGGGGACTCAAAATCCCCCGACCTTCGGGTCTTGCGGGTTCGAGTCCCGCCCTGGGCATGACACGCCGAATCGACCATGGCGTGTCTTTTTTTTTCGGCTTGCTGTCGGCTCGGCTGCGGCTGTCGGCTAGCGGCGCCGGCTGGCGGCCGACAGCTATCGCTATCGCTGGCTGACGGCCGACGGCTGACGGCTCGGCCCACGGCGGAGCCACGGGCGGATGACGAGCGATAGCCATAGCCGAGAGCCGGCGACCGGCGCCGCTAGCCGACAGCCGCAGCCGAGCCGACAGCAAGCGGTTGCCGCCGTTTTCGGGCGTCCGTACGTTACGGGGCTGCAATCACTTCCGACCATTCAATCGCGTCTCGCGAATGCCGACATACAAGCTCGCCAGGGTCCCATCGCAGGGTGAACGCATCGGGTACGAGAACGGCGTCCTCCAGGTGCCTTCGAACCCCATCATTCCGTTCATCGAAGGGGACGGCACCGGGGCCGACATCTGGAAGGCCTCCGTCCGGGTCTTCGATGCGGCGATCGAGAAGGCCTACGGCGGCGAGCGGAAGGTCTCCTGGATGGAGGTCTTCGCCGGCGAGAAGTCCTTCAACCTGCACAAGGACTGGCTGCCGCAGGAAACCGTGGATGCCTTCCGCGATTTCCGCGTCTCCATCAAGGGGCCGCTGACGACGCCGGTGGGCGGCGGCATCCGCTCGCTGAACGTCACCCTCCGGCAGGTGCTCGACCTCTACGCCTGCATCCGCCCCGTGCGGTACTTCGAGGGCGTCGGCAGCCCGATGCGCGAGCCGCAGAAGCTCAACGTCGTGATCTTCCGCGAGAACACCGAGGACGTCTACGCCGGCATCGAATACAAGGCCGGGTCGCCGGAGGCCAACCGCCTGCGCGACTTCCTCATGAAGGAGTTCAAGGCGGACCTGCGCGCCGAGTCAGCCATCGGCATCAAGCCGATGTCGAAGTTCGGCTCCCAGCGCCTCATCGACATGGCGTATCGCTACGCCTTCAAGCATCACCTCCCGTCGGTGACGCTGGTGCACAAGGGCAACATCATGAAGTTCACCGAAGGCGCGTTCCGCGACTGGGGCTACGAGCTCCAGCGGGAGAAGTACGCCGACATGACGTGCTCGGAGGCGGACCTCACCAAGGCGGGCGGGGCGGCCCGCGCGGACTGCGTCGTCGTGAAGGACCGCATCGCCGACTCGATGTTCCAGCAGATGCTGCTGCGCCCCGAGGAGTACTCGGTGATCGCGACGCCGAACCTGAACGGCGATTACCTGTCGGACGCCGCCGCCGCGCAGGTCGGTGGACTGGGCATGGCGCCGGGCGGCAACGTCGGCGACGGCCTCGCCGTGTTCGAGGCCACGCACGGCACCGCGCCCAAGTACGCCAACCTCGACCGGATCAACCCCGGCAGCGTCATCCTCTCCGGCGTCATGATGTTCGAGTACCTCGGCTGGACCGAGGTCTCGACGATGATCGTGAAGGGCATCGAGGAAGCGATTCGCCAGAAGCACGTCACGTACGACCTGGCCCGCCAGATGCCGGGATCGACGGAGGTGTCGACGTCGAAGTTCGCCGACCGGATCATCGCCGGCCTGAAGGCCTGAACCGGGCCTCCCCCCAGAAATCCATGAGCATGATTCCGAGCATCACGACCAGCGATACGGCTCTCGACCGCCTCGAGACCCCGCTGCTGGTCATCGCGCTGCCGAAGGAAGGTCTCGAAGTCGCCGGCGAGCTCACCGCGGTGGACGCGGTGACCAGCGGCGCGCTGAAGCGGGCCATCGACCGTCGCGATTTCCGCGGTGGCCGTGACGAAACGCTGCTCCTCGCCGGCGGCCCGCAGGGGATCCAGCGCGTGCTGGTCGTGGGGCTGGGCGCCGCCCCCGCGGGCGGCGCGGCGATGACCGATCGCGTGCTCCAGGTTCGTCGCGCGGCCACGCTCGCCGGACGCCAGGCGGCGAAGATGGGCGTCGGCAGCGTGGCGTTCCATGGCGCCGTGAGCGACACGCTCGCCGAGGCGGTCACCGTCGGCCTGTGTCATGGCGCGTGGGATTTCCGCGAAATGAAGTCCCCGGTCCCGGAAGCCGATCAGCGCGCTCCGCTCACCTCCATCACGATCCTCACGCGCGACGTTCCGCCCGGATCGAAGGCGAAGATCGAGCAGGGCGTGAAGCAGGGGCAGGCGCTCGCCGAGGGCTACGCGCTGGCGCGCCGGCTGGGAATGCTGCCCGGCAACGTGTGCACGCCGGAGTATCTCGCCGACACCGCCCGCGACATCGCGAATCGCTTCGGCATGAAGATCACGGTGCTCGGCCGCGAGGAGATGAAGGCCGAGAAGATGGGATCGTTCCTGTGCGTGGCGCAGGGCACGGTGCAGGATCCGAAGCTCATCGCCATCGAGTACAGCAAGGGCAAGCCGGGGTCGGCGCCGATCGCGCTCGTCGGCAAGGGCCTCTGCTTCGACTCCGGCGGCATTTCCATCAAGCCGGCGCAGGGCATGGAGTGGATGAAGTTCGACATGTGCGGCGCGGCCG
>CAMLHT010000083.1 GCA_946479895.1 uncultured Gemmatimonadota bacterium
ACGACACGCCGGGCGCGATGGTGACGATGGTGTTCTCGCTCTTCCACTCGCGCGACACCTGCTTGTATGGCTTCGTGACGTGGATGACCTCCGCCACGCCGGCGAGCCCCTTGATCCGCGACGAGTCCACGCGGCCGTCGTTGCCGACGAGGCCGACGGCCGTGCGCTGCGCGCCGGGCATCGGGCGCGCCTGGTAGCCCATCTCTTCGATGACAGCGACCACGCGCTCGACCTGCTCGCGCGTCGCATGATTCTCCATCACGACCAACATCTATCGCTCCTCGAGTTCAGTAACCCACCCGTCATGGGCGAGCGTCAACGGTCCCGCGTAGCCGCGCCGCACCGCGGCCTCGATGTCCACCTGCTCGACCGGCGGATAGAAATGGGTGAGGGCGAGCATCCGCGGCTCCGCCATCCTCCCAAGCTCTCCGACCTGTTCCGGCGTCAGGTGCTCCGGAATGGCCATCGCTTCGGGCAGCGAGCACTCGGCGACCAGCAGGTCGCACCCCTTCGCCCAGTCCCCCAGGGCGGGAGAGACCCCCGTATCCCCGGTGTACACGACGCGACGGCCGCCGCGCGTAATGGAATATGCCACGCTCTCAGCCGTATGTGGAACCTTGAACGCCGAGAGCGCCAGTCCGCCGAGGTCCATCGGGGTGCCGGGCGCGATCTCGTCGATGGCCTGGGGGAAGACCGGCGCCGTGACCCACGGCCCGAAGGTGGCCGCGAGCCGGTCGAAGAGGGCGCGCGTGCCGACCGGCCCGATGATCCGGAGCGGCGCGCTCCGGACCGGCAGCATCCCGTACCGGAACGCGTAGAGCAGCGTCGGGATGTCGGCGAAGTGATCGAGGTGAAAGTGCGTGATCGCGATGTGCGTGATCCGCTGCCACTCGATCCCGAGCTCGGCCAGGCGGCGGGTGATCCCGCTGCCGCAGTCCATGAGCAGGAGCACGTCGCCCCCTTCGACGACGTACCCCGAACAGCTTCGCGTTGGCGAGAGCGCGACGGTTCCGGTTCCGAGCGCCCGGAACCGGAGCATCAGGCGGCGCCGTCGACCGTTTCGCCCCGCACCCGCACGCTGACCAGGCTCGAGACGCCCGGCTCCTGCATCGTCACGCCGTAGACCGCGTCGGCGGCTTCCGTCGTCGTGCGCGGGTTGTGGGTGATGACGATAAACTGCGTCCGCGCCTTGAACTGGTTCAGCATCTTCACGAACCGGCCGACGTTGGCGTCGTCGAGAGGAGCGTCGACTTCGTCCAGCAGGCAGAAGGGGCTCGGCTTGGTGAGGAAGATGCCGAAGAGCAGCGAGAGCGCGACGAGCGCGCGCTCACCGCTCGAGAGCAGGTGGATGCGCTGCGTGCGCTTGCCGCGGGGCGACGCGTGGATCTCGATGTCGCAATCCATCGGCGCTTCCGGATTCTCGAGGCGGAGGTCGCATTCGCCGCCGCCGAAGAGCGTGAGGAAGATCTGGCGGAAGTTCTCGCGGACCTGGTTGAAGGTCGTGAAGAACAGCTCACGGGCGGTGGCGTCGATCTCCTTGATCGCCTGCTGGAGGGCCTGGCGGCCGTCGGCCAGGTCGGTGCGCTGCGCGGTCAGGAAGTCGAGACGCTTCACCGCCTCGTCGTGCTCCTCGATGGCGAGCACGTTGACGGGGCCGAGGGACTCGAGCTGGTTGCGAAGCTGCTCCGCTTCCTCGCGCAGGGTCTGCTCTTCCGCATCCGTCTCCTCGACCGCGGCGAGCATGTCGTCGAGCGGCTTTCGCCACTCGGCCTCGAGGCGCTCGCGAATGGCGGCGCGGCGTCCGCCAAGGTCGGTGTGCCGCAGCTCGGCGGAGTGCAGCTCCTCCCCGCCGGAATGCGCCGAGCGCCTCGCGGCGTCGAGTGAGTGGTCGGCGGCGATGAGGCTCTCGTCGGCGGCCTTCACCGCCGCTTCGGCGGCGGCGAGGCGCCCCTCGCCGTCGCGAAGGCCGGCTTCCCGCGTCTCGAGGTCCATCTGCCATCCGGCCATCTGCTCGGCGAGCACCGAGTCGGCCTGCGAGAGCTCGGACAGCTCCGCGCGCAGCACCTCGAGGCGCTGCACGGCGGATCCCGCCTCCTGGGCGAGACGGCGCTCGCGATCGGCGGCGACCTGTACGCGGGCCTGGACCTGCGCCTCCTCGACCTGCGCGCGGGTGCGCAGCTCGCGTGCTTCCTCCTGGGCGCGCTCGCCGGCCATCAGCTTCTCGCGGGCGGCGTCGAGATCCACCTCGTGCGCCCGCAGCTCCTCGGCGGCCTGGAGCGCCTCGGCGTCGATCTTTTCGAGGTGGACCGACAGCTCGTTGCGCCGCGTAGACAGGCGGTCGCGCAGGGTGTCCGCCTCGGCCACCTCGCGCTCGGCGCGCTGGCGGCGACGATCGATCTCCGCGAGCTGCTCGGCCGCGCGGCGGACGGCGCCGTTGGCCGCTTCCAGCCGCTCCGAGGCTTCGCGGGTGCGAAGCTCGGCGGCTTCCATCTCCACGCGGAGCGCGTCGGCGCGCTCCATCGCGCTGCGGCGGCGCTGCTCGGACGCCGACAGCTCGGTGCGCAGCTCGAACAGCTCGGCGCGGCGGCGGAGCGGGCCCGGGCCGGCGGTCGCGCCGGGGAGCCAGATCGCGCCACGCGAGTCGATGAAGGCCGACCCGCCTTCGACCGTGCGCGCGCCGCCAAGGAGCGCGCGCGCCCACCCGGCGGCGGGGGCCGCGGCCTGGACGTGCGACGCGAGCGTCTCGTCAGCCTTCGCGTCGCCCGCGACCTGGAGCGAGTCGAGCGGCAGGAGCAGGAGCGGACCGGGGTTCGCCTCGGCGTGCCAGGCGCGGACCTTCTCGGCGACGCCATGGTCGCGAATGAGCACCGCGTGCACCGTCGCCCCGAGGAAGCGCTCGACGAGCAGCGCGGTTTCCTGGTCCGCGCCGAGGAAGTCGGAGAGCGGCCCGAGAATGGCGCCCTCGCCGAACTTGTCCTTGTCGCGCAGGAGGCGGGCGGCGGCCGGCGCGAGTCCGACGCGCTCGCGCTCGAGCGCCTCGAGCGCGTTCACCTTTCCCGTCAGGGACGTATGCGCCTCGTCGGCGCGGAACAGCTCGGCCCGGGCGACGGATTCCTCCTCGCGCACGCGCTTGTCGTGGCCGCGCGCCTGGTCCAGCGCGGCCGCGGCCTCCGCCGCTTCCTCCTTCGCGGTCTCACCGGCGACGACGGCCGACTCGTGCTCGCGGCCGACGAGGGAAACGGCGTCCACGAGCGCCACCCGGTCTTCCTCGAGCTTCGCGAGCCGCTGGATGAGCTCCTCGCGCTCGCGGTGGCTGCGCTCGCGGTCGAGCTCCGCCTTGTTCAACCGCTCCTGGAGGGAGCGCATGCGCGACGTCGCGGCATCGAGGGCGGCCCGCGCCTCGGTGACCGCCGCCCGGGTGCTCTCCTCGGTCGCGACGTGTCGCGCGAGCTCCTCCCGCGCGGCCGTGAGCTGCGCCTCGTGCTCCTGGCGCTCGGTCGCCGCCTGGGCGCGGTCGGCGGCGATGCGCGTGCCGATCGCCTCGCCCTCACTCGCCTCGGACTCGGCGCGCTGGCGGCGCGCCACGGTGTTGCGCTGGCGCTCCTCGGCCACCGCCATCTCGCTGCGGATGGACTGGACGTCCTCGCGCTGCGTCTGGACCAGCTTCGCGAGCTCGTTGCGGCTCGCCTCGGCCGCCGCGCGATTGCCGTGCGCGGCATCGCGCGCCTGCTCGGCGGCGACGACGGCCTCCTCGAGACGCGGGACGTCGGCGCGGAGCTGCGCGACGCGCTCGTCGAGGCGCTTGAGCTCCTCGGCCCACGAATGCATCTCGCGGCGGGCGAGCCCGATCTCGACGATGTACCGACGGGCCATCAGCTCGGAGTAGCGCTCGGCGCGCTTGCGCTGGCGCGAGAGCGAGCGGACCTGGCTCTGAACTTCGTTGACGAGGTCGTCGAGGCGCTGGAGGTCGACGGTGGTCTCCTCCAGCCGGCGCTCGGTGGTGCGACGGCGGTCGCGATAGAGGCCGACTCCCGCGGCCTCCTCGAACAGCTCGCGGCGATCGTCCGGGCGATCGGAGAGGAGCGCGTCGATCATCTTGGCCTCGATGACGACGCCCGTGTCGGCGCCCAGGCCGGTGCCGCGCAGCATGTCGGCGATATCGCGCAGCCGGCAGGGCGCGCGATTCAGGAAATACTCGCTCTCGCCCGAGCGGGAGAGACGCCGCGTGATGACGACTTCCTGGAACGGGATCGGCAGCGAGCCGTCGGCGTTCTCGAAGTGCAGGGAAACCTCGGCCAGGTTCACCGGCCGGCGGGCCGACGACCCCTGGAAGATGACCTCGTCCATCTTCGAGCCGCGGAGCAGGCGGGCGCGCTGCTCGCCGAGCACCCAGCGCACGGCGTCCGAGACGTTGGACTTGCCACAACCGTTCGGGCCGACGATCGCCGTCACGCCGTTCTCGAAGACGAGATCGGTGCTGTCGGCGAACGACTTGAAACCGTGGAGCTCGAGCTTGGTCAACCGCACTAGAACATTCTCCCTTGTCGTAACACGACGTCTGCCGGCTGGCCCGACGCCCGGATTTTCTCAGAGTAGGAATCGGCTTGCGACCGAGTTTCGAACGCCCCGGCCACGATCCAGACCCAACCGTTCCGCTGGTCCAGCGCGTACACCGGCAATTGCCGCATGCGCAGGCTCACGAGAAGGTCAGCGACCGTGGCCGACTTCCGTACCGAATCGATGAGCACCGCGTACGGCACGCGCACGACGACGCCGGGTGAGATCGAATCGAGACGTCCTGCCGATCGGAGTGAGGTCAGTAGTGAATCGGCGCCGCCGCGTGTGATGAACGCCCCCGCCAGCACCTCGTACCAGGTCCGTCCGGATTTCTCGACCGGCGCCCAGGTCGCCGCCGGCATCGAGTCCCCGTATTCCTGAAGCTGCAAAATAGCGCCTGCCTGCGTATTCGCCGACAGCATCCTCACGGCGTAGACGGCGGCGCCGGAATCGGCGGGATTCGGAAGATTCGGATCGGGCGGCTTCGGCTGCTCGACGGGCTTCAGGGCCTCGGGCAGCGGGACCGGAAGGGGCGTCCCCGCGTCCCTGTCGCCGAACGGCCCGTTGAGGAACCAGAAGATGATGAACGCGGCGAGGATGCTCAGGCCGGCGCCGTAACCGGCGGGCCGGGCGAAGGCGGTGAAGACGCCCGTGGGGCGTGCCTGCCCGGCAGCCGAAGTCGACTGGCGATCAGGAGTAGGAGCGGGGGAGGGGGCCCGCGCAGTCCTCCCGGATGCCGGGGTCGGTGCGGGCGTTCGGGGAGCGGACTTGCTCGACGACGCCGGGGCGGCCGGGCGGGCGGGGGCCGCAACCGGCGGCGCGGACGCCACCTTCGGCGGCGGCGACTGCGGCTTTGGCTCCGCCAGGGGCTTGAGCACCACGTTCGCGATCACGCGCGACGCCTCCACCGAGGCCGGCGCCATTGCATCGACGAGGACGATCCCGTCGAAGTGGTGAAGCAGCTCGCCGAGCGCCGCGACGCCGACGGGGAGGACGATGATCAGGAGATGGTCCGACTCGCTGAACGCGTTTCTCAGCTTCGTCCAGCGCGGATGAGCCAGGATCTCGGGATAGTCAGGCGCCACCGACCCCATCGGCGCGAACTGGAGGTTCTCGAAGCCGGCCACCGGGCGCGCCACCCGGGCGAGGGAGATCCCGTAGTCGAACGCATCGACCAGCCCGTGCGGATCGTCGTCGGCGATGAGCGGAGCGAAGGCCGGGGAGCCCGATAGATCCCCGAGCACGACGTGTCGCGTGCCCGCCTGCGCCTCGGCGATCCCGAGCGCGACCTGGGCGGTCGCCTCGAGATCGCCGCCCGCGACTATGACGGCGTGGAAGCGGCGGAGTGAAGCTCCAAGCGTCCGGCCTTCAGCGATCCAGCGGGTCATAGACTGGCGGCGGGACGTCGCATCCGCCTTCCGGAATCCAGACGCCGGGCTTCGCCGCCGCCCGCGCGACGCGCTGCGCCTCGGCGCAGGTCGCGTACGGGCCGAGGATCACGCGATACATCGGGATGCCGTTGCGGACGACGGTCTCGACGTGGGCCGTCTCGTTGTCCACGCGGATGTTGGCCGCCTCGGCCTGCGCGCGCGTCTCGGACAGCAGGGTGAAGAACGACACGGTGTAGCCCACCGGCTTCGCCACGGAATCCGTCGCGGGGACGCGGACCGAATCGGTGACGGTGACCTGCGCGCTGTCCGCGACGGTGGTCGCCGAGTCGAAGGTCACCGGCTGGTCGAGGCCCGCGGCACGGGGACGGAAGCCCGTCCACCAGAACGAGAACCAGATCTCGCTGGCGCCATTGCCGATCCGGCTGACCTGGCGCCCGTCCTCGGCGGCGACGAACACCACGTCGTTGCCGACGACCGTCGCGATGGACGCATCGGGCGCGACCAGGGGCATGTCGTTCCGCCACTCGGACCGGACGGTGCCGACCACGCGATTGGCGGCGACGCCGATCACGGTGACGGTGTCACGCGCCCCGCGAACCAGCACGTAGCGGCCGATCGGATCGACGCGGAGCTCGCGCGCCTTGCCCTCGAGCGGAAGCGAGGAGCTGATCCGCCAGCGATACCTGTCGACGAAGATCAGCGTCGGCTTGCCCGCGACGTCCGCGAGGACGTAGATGCGGTCGCCGCTCGGCGTCACGGCGATGTCCGAGATCGGGCCGCCCACCGGAATGGGCTCGCTGAGCTGGAGGGTGCGCGTCTGCACCGCCTGGAGCCTGTCACCCGAGGCGAAGTACAGCCGATCGCCGACGCCGGTTCCGGTCGCGAAGTCGGCGGCGGGCATCGCCAGCGAGTCGATCACGTCGCTCGACGGCGGACGGATGCGCGAGAGCGTGCTGCGGGACTCGCGGCCGGACCAGACCAGGACGGACCCGTCGCGGAGAGGAAAGACGCCTCGCGCGGGCACCTTCATCGTGAAGCGCACCGAGTCCGCCGGGGAGCGCCGGATGACGTCCCCCTTGGCGGTGACGCCGTAGATCGTCGAGCCGTCGAGCGAGACCGCCGCCGTCAGCGGGAGGCGCACGTCGTCGTCGATGCGCCCGGCGCGGAAGTCGACGAGCACCGGGCGGGACTTCGCGTCGAGCATCGCCAGCACGCCGGCGTCGTCGTCGAAGCCGAGGACGCGCCCCGGCGCCTCGATCACCCCCGAGGACTTCCAGACCGTCGAGTCGATGTTCGGGTAGGCGACGACGCGCACGGCACCGCCCGCTCGCGGAACGCGGAGGAAGAGCGCGTCCGGGCCGCGGATCGCGCTCGCGGGAGCCGCCGCCGTGTCGGTGACGGGAACGTCAGTACGGGGGCGGTCGCCGCAGGCGGCGAGCAGGACGGCCAGGCAGATGAGTGCGCGCAACTCAGAATGAGGGCCAGAGCGACCAGGTCCAGAATCCGCGTCGTCCCGGCGAGTCGGTCGGAATCGCGTAATCCCAGCGCAGGATCGCATAGTTGAAAAGGTTCACGCGGAGCCCCACCCCATAGCTGCGGAGCGGGTATCGCTGCGCCGAAACATCATAATCGAGCGGACGACTCCAGAAGAGCTGCTGGCGATTCGACCAGGCGACGCCGACGTCGTAGAAGAGGAGCCCGTCGATCGGGGGCATGCCCACCGGCAGGAAGCCGAGCTCGAGGCTGCGGATCAGGGGAAAGCGCAGCTCGACGTTGCCGACCGCCACCCTGCTGCCCAGGAGCTGGACCGCGTTGCAGGTCGAATGCGATTCCACGATCGGACAGGCGAGGTTGAAGGAGTTGTTCCGGTCGTAGCCGCGCACGAAGTCGGGGCGGGCGATGTACTTCGGGAACGCCTCCTCGTCCTTGCCGACGGAGACGTCGGCGTACACGCGGGACGCGAGCGTCAGGCGGTTGAAGATGATCGGGTCGTAACGCCGGTAGTCGAGCAGCGACTGAATCCACTGGAACGAGCCGGCCACCGGGCTGACCTGGAGCCGGAAGCGGCGGCCCATGAGCGCCGACGTGTACCCGGACAGCGTGTTGTCGGAGACCAGGGCGATCTGGCCGTCGAAGTAGTTCAGCATCGGGTCGCGCCGGATGCTGTCGAGCGCGAATCCCGTCGTGGCGGTCGTCCCTTCGATCTCGCGCCGGACGTACCACCGGCTGCGATCGACGTTGTTGAAGCCGCCGCCGAACTCGAAGCGCGTGAACCGGTTGAGCGGATACGCGGTGACGCCGAAGAACTGCCGGGCGATGTAGGTCGTGACTTCCTGGGACTCGATCGAGATGCTCGTCGTCCGCGGAGCCACGGAGTCCGCCGTGAGGAAGTAGTACGGAGACTGCGAGAAGCCGCCCGAGTACTGCCAGCGCCGCGCGAGGTTCGTGTACCCGAGGAACAGGCGTGACTCAGCGAGCCGGCCGTTGAGCTCACCCGACGCCGCGAGATGGTGATTCCCGAGGATGTCGCTCATCACCACCGTGGTGCCGCCGAAGAGCGACCGGTCGTACTTCGGGTCGGGGATGTAGCCGATGCTGGGGCGGACGGTGAAATCCGGCTGGAGCCGCGGACGGTACGGAAGGCGCTCGAAGCGCGAGGTGTCCGGCAACCCGATCTCGACCGAGTCGAGCAGCGCCGCGATGGACACGACGGGCGACAGCGTATCGCCGACGAGCGGCAGGTTGGAAGACGCGCGAATCTCGCCGTTGGCGCCGCGATAGAGGAACGAGGTGCCGGCCGTCGCGAGCGCGACGTCACGCGCGCTGTCACCCGAGGCGACCGGCGCCGTCCGCGTCACGACGACCCGCGGCGCGGGAATCGGCGTGCGCTTGAGGCCGCGCGGGTTGCTGATGGTGTGGATCGTGTACTCGTTGTTCTCGAACACCGAGAACGCGAGCCGGTCGGCGCCGCGCGCCCACGAGATGGCAGGGCTGTACTCGGTGATGCCGGTGATCCCGCCGATGGCGTTGGTCAGCTGGTAGTGCGCGCGTGTCTCGAAGTCGTAGAGGTAGACGTTCGCGACGCCGTTCCGGTCCGAGACGTAGGCGATGGACTTTCCGTCCGGGGCCCACTGCGGGTTGAGGTTGAGGCCCAGCTGATCGGGCAGCAGCGTCACCGAGCGCGTCGGGATGTCGAAGACGGCGATCTGGAGCCTCGGCAGCCGCAGGAGGTCGAAGCTCGCACCGGGGCCGCGGTCGGTGGCGAAGGCGATCTTCGTCCCGTCAGGCGACAGCTGCGGCTGGAGGTCGCCGAACCGGTCGTCGGTCAGCCGGACGAAGTGCGAGCCGTCGGCGTTGATCATGTACAGGTCGGAGATCCCGCCGGTCGTGCCGCTGAACACGATGCGTCCGCCATCCGGCGTCCAGGTCGGGCTCATCGCGCTCTCGAGGGGCAGGTCGAACCGGCGAATGATCTCGGCGCGGTCGCCGCGGACTTCCATGACGTACAGGACGTCGCGGCCGGCGCGCTGGCCGGTGAACGCGAGCTGCAGGCCGTCGGGAGAGAAGGCCGCCTGGGAGTAGAGCAGGCGGAGCTCCTCGAAGTCCGGGTTCGTCGAGCTCGCGGCGAGGCGCCGGATGCGGCGGCCGCTCTGTCCATCGGCCAGCCAGAGGTCGATGAAGACCTGGCCGCGCGAGACGTTGCCGTTGGAGAGGAACGCGATGCGCTTGCCGTCGTTCGAGAGCGCGGGCGCGAGGAAGATCTCGCCGTCGGAGATCTTCGGCGTCAGCAGCGGCTGCGCGAACTTGCGCGCGCGCTCGGCGCCGCCAATCGTCGGCAGCAGGCGGTCCTGCAGGTCCTCCCGCCAGTGCGTGCCGACGTCCTCGAGGGATTCACCGAGCTCGCGGAGGAAGGCGCGCTCGACGCCGATACTCGGGACCGCGTTCATGATCTGGCCGATGGCCTCGTCGCCCCACTTCTCGCCGACGTAGGTCCAGAACGAGTGGCCGTAGCGATACGGGAAGAAGTCGTCGGGCTTCTTCGTCATCTGCTCGATGGTCGGAATGCGGCCGTTCAGGGCCGCGTCCCGCATCCAGGCGGTGGTCAGCGCGTTGACCGGCCCGAGCGAGAGGTATTCCGCCATGCCCTCGGCGAACCACAGCGGCGGCATGAACTCGGCGAGCGCCTGCATGCCGTTGCCGGCCTTTCCCCGCGCGAAGATGTCGTACTGGAACGCGTGCACCATCTCGTGGGTGAGCACGTGCTCGAAGCTGCGGTAGTCGCCGGTGAAGTTGAGGAGCATCCGGTGCCGCAGGGCCTCGGTGACGCCGCCCGTGCCCTCACCGAGGTCGCCGGTGACGTTGTTCTGGCCGAAGTCCGCGCGCGACGCGTACAGCATGATCGGCTTCTTCTCGCGGAACTGGTGGCGCAGCACCGTCGAGAGGCGGGCGTAGGCCCGTTCCGCCATGCGCGCGGCGTCGGTCGCGGCGCGCTCCTCCGGCGGGTAGTAGAACACCTGGAAGTGCTCGGTTCCGAGGACCCGCCAGTCGAACCTGTCGTACTGAACCTGGTTCTGGCCGAAGTAGCTCTGCGCGCCGAGGGGGCTGGTGAGGGCGAGGAGCGCGAGCAGGCCGGGAACCAGCCATCGCGTCACGCGATGGCCCCGGTCCCGCCCTCGATCGGAATGGTTTCGGCGTCGGCCCACAGTCGCTCGAGCTGGTAGAAGTCCCGAAGCGTCGGATGAAACAGATGCACCACGAAGTCGACGAAATCCAGAAGGACCCAGCGTCCCTGCGTCGTGCCTTCCATATGGTACACCGGAGAGCCGATTTTCTTCATCTCCTCGGCCAGGTGCTCCCCGACGGAGCGGACGTGGGTGTCGGACGTGCCGCTGGCGACGATGAAGAAATCCGTCATGTCCGAGACGCCCCGCAGGTCGAGCAGGACGACGTCGTTCGCCTTGTAGTCGAGGCAGATCTGGGCGGCTCGCTGGGCGAGTGCCAGGGAATCCTGTTTTGACTTCATCAAGAGTGGATCAGTGGATCAGTGGGTCGGTGGATCGGTGGATCAGTGGATCAGTGGATCAGCAGTGCGGAGCATGAACCAGACCGATCCACCGATCCACCGATCCACCGGTTACGACTTGATCACCCAGACGCGGATCTCCGGCTTCACGTCCGCGTGGAGGCGGATCGGAATCCGGTAGACGCCGAGTGCCTTGATCGGCTCGTGGAGGTCGATCTGGCGCTTCTCGATGTGGAAGCCCTGGGCCTCGAGCTGCTGCGCGACGTCGGCCGACGTCACCGAGCCGAACAGCTTGCCTTCGTCGCCGACGCGGGCGGAGAAGGTCAGCTGGACCTGCTCCAGCTTCTCGGCCTGCGCCTGCGCGGCGGCACGCCGTTCGTTCTCGGCGGCCTCGAGGCGGTCGCGCTCGAGCTGGATGCGCTTGAGGTTGCCGGGAGTCGCCTCGAAGGCGACGCCATGCGGAAGGAGAAAATTGCGAGCGTAACCGTTCGAGACCTTCACGACATCACCCGGCTTGCCCAGGCTCTCGACGGCTTGACGAAGAATGACTTCCATGGTGGAGCTCCAGTTAGGACAACGTTGAGCGCGCGCGGCTGCGCCAGTCGGCCCACGTATCGCCGACGCCAAGGCCGAGGGCGGTGACGCCCAGGGTCATGAAGCCGAGAATGGCGATGACGTTGACGACGGGCACGAGGACGAGCACGAAGCCGGCGATCAGGGCGGCCGCGAACGCGCCGGGCGCCATGAACCACGCCAGCACGCCCAGGCCCCGGACCGCGTACAGCGCGCCGAAGAAGAGGACGAGATTTCGGCCGAGGCCGCGCATTCCGGCGAGGCTCGGCAGGAGAAGGATCACGAGGCCCACGATCAGGCCCCAGACGAATTGGTCGTTGAAGCGGAACTCACGGAGCGGCGCGAGCGGAGCCCCGAGACGACGGCGCGAGAGCCGGTGATACGTGGCCCAGGCCAGCGCCAGCGCCGCGAGCGACTCGAGGGCGAGGAGCGCGGGGAACATCATCTGTCCCGCGCGCGACATCGCGCTGAGGTTCGACTCGGCGTCGGACGGCAGGGTCGCGAGCGAGGGCATCGCCTTCGTCCACGCCTCCCACTGGGCGCCGTTGGTGGTGATCGTCTTGTTCAGGAACTCGAGGAACTCCGTGTTGCGGCGGAGAAACTCGTCCGCCACCGCGCCGGACATGCTCGACAGCGACACCGGTCCCAGGAGGGACATGAGCAGCGCGAGCCCGAAGGTCGCGCCGACCGCGGTGAGCGCCTTCGGAAAGAACGGCCGCGTCGCCCCGAGCAGGCACGTCATGCCGAACGCGCCCGCGAGCAGGAGCGTCCAGCCGCGGAGCAGGTTCGCGTAGACGTCCGTCGACGCCACCTGCTGTCGCGAGACCAGGACCGCGAGCGCGACCCACAGCACCGCCGAAAAGGCACGGCCACCCGCCCACCAGCCCACGAGCGCGCACGCCGCCATCGCCGGGACGAACAACAGCATCGTCTCGTCGACAGGCAGGAGCGCGCGCACCTGCGGGATGCCGGGCGCGAGGATGAACACGAACAGGGCGAGGAGCAGCTTCCTCCACCCCCGTTTCGGTTCGACCACGGGCACCGCGCCTGCTTCGGTCATCAGCCAGCCATTCCGGTGGTGTAGGGCACGATGGCCAGGTAGCGAGCGCGCTTGATGGCGGTCGACAGCTGGCGCTGATGGCGGGCGCAGACGCCGCTCAGCCGGCTCGGCAGGATCTTGCCGTGGTCGGTGATGAAGCGACCGAGGGTCCGGTCATCCTTGTAATCGATGAAGTGCACGCGTCCTTCGCAGAACGGGCAGGCCTTGGTTGGGCGGCGCATCTATTCGTCCTCCTCGTCTTCGTCATCCGCGGCGCGACGGCGCGCGGCTTCGGCGATCTCTTCCTCGGTCATCGGCGGGGCGCCCAGCTCGTGCTCGTAGAGCGTGACCAGGTAGCGCACGACGCCTTCGTCGAGCTTGATGGCGCGCTCGTATTCGGGCAGCGTGGTCGGCTCGGCGCCGAAGCGCGCGACGACGTAGTAGCCGGTGTCCCGGCGGCCGATCTGGTAGGCGAGCTGGCGACGGCCCCAGTGATTCAGCTGCATGTCGGAAGGCTTTCCGAGCAGCGCGTGGAAGCGGTCGAGCTTGTCGTTGATGGCGGTATCTTCGAGCGTCGAGTCGAAGACATACACCGCCTCGTATTGGCGTGTCATGCCTTGGCAATCCTCCCTTTGGTCTGTCCGCCTCCCGGAGGTTGCCGGTCCGGGAGGAGAGTGAATGTCATCCGCCGAAGGTGGCGGACGTGGCCGAAAGCTAATGGCGAGGCGGCTTTAGCAGAAGCTCGGGGCCGGCGGGCGGTTTGGGGCGAATCACGATGCCGGCCAGCTGATAGGGCGCGGCCTGGGCGGTCACCGGGTCGAATACGAGCTCCGCCCGGCCCGTCATGGACCCGATTTCGTCGGTCGTGATGGTCACCGTGCCGTCGGCCGGCACTCCGCAGATCCGGAACCGGCCAAAGGCGTCGGTCCTTCCCTTGATGGTCACCGGCTGGCTTCCGGCGACCGGGCTCGCCGGACGGACCTCGACCTGGAACGTGGCCGGCACGGGGTTGGAGAGCGTGTCCATGACCGCCCCGAAGATGGCCGCGGTACCCAGTCCCCCCGGCACCTTGACCTTCTCCCTGAACTCGTCGCTGCACCCCCGCTTCAGGACGTCGGCTGCGGCCTCCACCTCGACGGCCCCGATGTCGTTCTCGCCGGGGTTCACCCGGAAAGCGCGGGGATCGCGAGCGGTGAGCTGGAGGAATTCGAGGATCGGGTCTCCGACGTCCATGGCGTACACGCCGGGAAGGACGTCGAAGATGCGAAAGGCCCCGTTTGCATCGGTGACCGCGGTGAACGGCGTGCCATTCAGCCGGACCTGGCGGCCGCGAATCAGGGCACCCGTTCGCTTCTCGGTCGCGATGCCCGATACCGAGCCGAGGGTCGCGAAGTAGGGTGGGGCGTCCGGCCACTGCATCAGCTCGAGCATCGCCCCAGTCACCGTGGCCGTCCCGCCCCGGGCCGCGCCGCGGATGTACCAATGGTGGATCATGGTGATGCCGTTCGGCATCGGACGGAACTCGATCGAGCCGCCCGGCTGGCCGGTCCTGAGGCTCGCCGTGAGGTTCACATACCGGAAGTCGACGGACTTCAGGTCGAGCGGGCTCCTTCGCAGCCAGAGCGTGCCTTCCACGTCGGGCAGCAGCCGGCCGATGCCCGGCTTGAAATGCAACCCGAGCGTCGAATCGTCGCCGGCCGCGGGCTTCTCGAGGCTGAAGCAGTGGGTCGAGAAGAACGTGTCGTCGAACAGCACGACGTCATCGGGGCCGAGAAGCGTGGCCGTGCGTTCCTCGTACTCGACGTAACCCCGGCGGGCCAGCGTGTCGGGATCGCCCCCGGCGACGAACGCATGGGAGGCCGCCCGGACCTCGATCCGTTGCACCGTGCGAGGCTGCTCGCGATCGCCACGAACGGCGTAGCGATACGCAAGGATGCTCAGCTCCCCCAGTTTCGACTCCCGCGCGACGATCGAGCTGAGCAGCCCGGAGCGCGCTTCCTGCCAGAGCGCCAGCG
>CAMLHT010000084.1 GCA_946479895.1 uncultured Gemmatimonadota bacterium
CCTTCGATTCCGCGATAGTGCGAGCCGCAGCGACCGCCTGAACTCGGCTGGGGTGATCCACTCTCTCCGGGAAGGGGCAATCCGCCTCGCACCCTACTTCTTCAACACGCCTGAGGAGATCGCGACCGCGCTCGAGGTTCTTGTGTCCCGCAGAAATCTGTGAGGAACCCGAATGACCCTGGGTCAGGCCCCTACCAGCGCATACGACTTCCCCCCTTTCCGCACGAGCACGTACTTCCCGTGCAGCGGCGTCAGCGAAGCAAGGCCGGAATCGACCCGCACGCCGTTCAGGTAAACGCCACCCTGCTGCACCATCCGCTTCGCATCGCCCCGGCTCTTGAACAGGCCCGACTCCGACGTCACGGCGTCGATCACCGCCTGAGGCTCGGACAGGCTCGATCCGGAGAAGAACGGAATCTCCTCGCGCAGGGCTTCGAGCGCCGCGATGGACAGCGATGAGGGATCGCCGCCACCGAACAGCAGCCCGGACACTTCCTCCGCGGCCCTGACCGCCTCGGCCCCGTGCACCCGCGCGGTGACGTCGCGGGCCAGCGCGCGCTGTGCCTCGCGCTTTTCCGGCCGCTCCTTCGATGCCGCGTCGAGCGCCTCCACTTCCTCGCGGGGAAGCAGCGTGAAGAAGCGCAGGTATCGCCCGACGTCCCGGTCGTCGGCGTTGATCCAGAACTGGTAGAACTTGTACGGCGACGTCAGCTTCGCGTCGAGCCATACCGCGCCGGACTCGGTCTTTCCGAACTTCGTACCGGCGGCCGTCGCCACGAGCGGGAAGGTGATCCCGTGCGCTTCCTGCGCGACGGTGCGGCGAATCAGCTCGATCCCGGCGGTGATGTTCCCCCACTGATCGCTCCCGCCGACCTGCAGCGTCACGCCGTAGCGGCGGTGCAGCTCCAGGAAATCGTAGGCCTGGAGCAGCATGTACGAGAACTCGGTGAACGAGATCCCGGCGTCCATCCGCCCTTTCACGGACTCCTTCTGGAGCATGTAGTTCACCGTGAAGTGCTTCCCGACGTCGCGCATGAAGTCGATCGCCCCGAGCTGCGTCAGCCACTCGGCGTTGTCCACCATGCGCGCGCCCGACGGACCGCCGAAGTCCAGGAACCGCTCGAGCTGCGACCGGATGCCCGCCGCGTTGGCCGCGACGACTGACGCATCCGACAGCGGCCGCTCCGAGGCCTTCCCGCTCGGATCCCCGATCAGGCCCGTCCCCCCGCCCACCAGGGCGATCGGCCGGTGCCCGGCACGCTGGAGGTGCACCAGCCCCATCACGGGCACCAGGCTGCCCACATGAAGGCTGGGCGCGGTCGGGTCGAAACCTGCGTATCCTGTTACGGGGCCCCGGTCGAGGGCAGTGCCAGCCTGTTCGGTATGCTGAAACAGGAGCTCGCGCCACTTAAGCTCCTCCAGCAGTGCCTGAGATCGCATGGCACAAAACTAGACAGGACACGCCCCGAAAGGCTCTCACTCCTACCCGATCGACATGCTCAGAGGGTTTCGGCAACGCCATCCGGCGCTCGTCCGCGGAACACTGCTCGCGTTCTGCTTCCTGCTGTCCTTCGGCGTCGGACTCGGTTACGCAAGCTGGGCGATGGTCTGCCGGTCGGGCCGCTGCCCCAGCATCCAGGTCCTCGACGAGTACCAGCCGCGCCAGACGTCCAAGCTCTACGCCGCCGACGGACGCTTCATCGCCGAGCTCGGCCTGGAGAAGCGCACGCTGATCGGCATCGACAGCATCCCGAAGATCGTGCAGGACGCCTTCGTCGTCACCGAGGACAAGCGCTTCTGGGAGCACAAGGGCGTCGACTTCCACTCGGTGCCGCGCGCCATCGCCGTCGATATCCGCGCCGGCTACTTCAAGGAAGGATTCTCGACCATCACGATGCAGCTCGCGAGGAACATCTTCCCGGAGCGCATCTCCCGGGAGAAGGCACCCCTCCGGAAGCTCAAGGAGATCAAGGTTGCCCGCGCGATCGAGCAGCGGTACGACAAGAAGCACATCCTCGAGCTCTACCTGAACCAGATCAACCTCGGCAACGGCTCCTACGGCGTCGAGACGGCGTCGCAGCGCTACTTCGGGAAGTCGGTGAAGGACCTGAATGCCGCCGAGGCGGCGACGCTGGCGGCCCTGCCGAAGAGTCCCACGCGCTACAACCCGCGCCGCAATCCCGAGCAGTCCCTCCAGCGCCGCAACACGATTCTCGAGCTGATGCGCCAGGAGGGCGTGATCTCCCCGGAAGTGGCCAACCTCGCCCGCGCCTACCCGCTGAAGCTCGGGCGGAAGGAGGAGTCGGGTCAGATCGCGCCGTACTTCGTCGAGTACATCCGCCAGCTCCTCGACGACAAGTTCGGCAAGCAGCTCTACGAGCAGGGACTCAAGGTCTACACGACGCTCGACATCGACCTCGAGGCCGCCGCCGAGCGTGCCCTCGAGCGGCAGTTGCGCCGCATCGAGGCCGGCCAGTTCGGCGCCTACCGCCACACGAGCTACGAGTACTACATCGCCAAGCACGGCGACGACGACGAGCAGCCGCAGAACTCCCCGTACCTCCAGGGCGCCTTCATCGCGATGGATCCGCGCACCGGCGCCATCCGTGCCCTCGTCGGCGGCCGCGATTTCGACGACAGCAAGTTCAACCGCGCCGTCCAGGCGCTGCGGCAGCCCGGTTCCACCTTCAAGCCCTTCGTCTACGCCACCGCGATCCAGAACGGACGGCCGCTGTCCTACCTGCTCGACGATTCACCGCTCGCGGTCCCGATGGGCGACGGCACCGAGTGGAAGCCGCAGAACTACGAGAACGGCGGGTCGGGGGCGAAGGTGCCGATGCGCCAGGGATTGTATCAATCGATCAACATCCCGACCGTGCGCCTCGGCCTGGAGCTCGGCGAGACGAGCGTGATCGACATGGCGCGGAAGTTCGGCATCTCGTCGCCGATCCCCGCCTATCCCTCGATCTTCCTCGGCTCGGCGGAGGTGTATCCGATCGAGATGGTCGGGGCGTATTCTGCCTTCGCCACGCTGGGCCAGCGCGCCGTGCCGCAGGCGATCGTCCGCGTCGAGAGCAACAAGGGCGAGGTCCTGTGGGAGCCGGAGGTCACGCGCGTGCCGGTCATGTCGGCCGAAGAGGCCTGGCTGATGGTCAGCGCCATGAAGGACGTCGTCCGCCGCGGCACGGCACAGCGGTATGTCGGCGCCCAGTTCTCGAAGCCGGCCGGCGGCAAGACGGGCACGACGAACGATGGAACCAACGTGTGGTTCATCGGCTACACGACCGATCTCGTCGCCGGCGTCTGGATGGGCTTCGACAAGCCGGTGAAGATCAAGGCGAACGCCCAGGGCGGCCACCTCGCCGCGCCGGCGTGGACCGCGTTCATGAACGAGGTCTACAGCCGCAAGCCGTCGCCTCCCGACTGGCCGATGCCGGTGGGGATCGTCCAGCGACAGATCGACGTGACGACCGCGGAGCTCGCGTCGCCGTACTGCCCCGCGAACGTCGTCGGCAACGAATACTTCATTCCGGGCACCGATCCGGTGTACCCGTGCTCGGTGCATACGCAATTCGGGCTGTACCCGGACACGCTGGGCAACTATCCGCCGGGCTATTATCCGCCGTCGTACACCCCGGACACGTCGTATCGCGCCGGAGGCCGGTCGAACATCCCCGCGCCGCGCCCGCGCGATTCCGTGACCACGCGCAATCTCGACAGCCTCGTCTGGACCATCCCTCCGCGACAGGACACGGGTCGCCGCACCGTCTTCCCGCGGGATACGCTGCGTCGCATCCGTCCCGACACGGTCGCGAGGCGGGATACATTCCTCATCCGCCCGCGACCTGACACCGGAATCCGGAGGCCACGGCCCGATACGGGACGCGTGCGGCCGGACACGATTCGTCCCAGACCCGACACCCTGACTCGATCCCGATGACCTGGATGCCCGTCGATTGTCACGCCCATACCGCGATGTCGGATGGGGCGCTCGATGTCGACGGACTGGTGGCCCGGGTGCGCGAGCGGGGAGTCAGGCCGAGTGTCGCCGATCATATCTCGCGCGACGTCGCGGGATCGATCAAGTCGGTCGCCGGGGTCGAGGCGTACCTCGACACGCTGGACGAGCATCCCGTCCTCCGCGGCGGCGAGTTCTGCTGGCACGACGCGCTCTGGCGGGAGATCCCGACCGGACTGGTCGCCCGGTTCACGCACCGCGTGGGGTCGCTCCATGCGATTCATCTCCCCGACGGCACGCTGGTTCACGCGTTCGGTCGCCGGCTGCCGGATGGCCTGACGGTCGACGCGTACATGGATGCGCATCTCGATGAGCTCGAGCGCTTCGCCGCGGAGATGCCGGTGGACATCCTCGCTCATCCCACGCTGCTCCCGATCTCGCTGCGCTCCCATCCGACCGATGAGCTCTGGACCGATGCGCGGGAGGAGCGGCTGGTCGAGGCGCTCCATGCCTCCGGAATCGCCTTCGAGGTCTCGAACCGGTACAAGCCGCACGAGCGGCTGGTTCGCCGGGCTTTCGAGCGAGGCGTCCGCATCTCCCTCGGCTCGGATGGCCACACTGCCGACCAGGTGGGCAACATCGAGTGGCCGCTCGAGATGACACGCCGCATCGGCGTCCCCGACGACGCGCTCTACGATCCGACGGCGCACGGGTCGCGCACCGGGGCGGGAGCCGCCGCGTGACGAGCTATCACGCGCGCTGGGTCCTCCCGATCACCGAGCCGGCGATCGAGAACGGGACGGTGACCGTCGAGAACGGCCGCATCGCCTATGTCGGTCCGCGGCGCGAGGGCTCCGACGATTCGGTCGATCTCGGGGACGCCATCCTGATGCCCGGCCTCGTCAACGCGCACTGCCATCTCGAGCTGACGGCGATGCGCGGATTCCTCGAGGACCTCGATTTCCGCCGCTGGATCCTCCGGCTCACCTCTGCCAAGCGCGCCGTCCTCGGGAGCGAGGCATTGCTCGACTCCGCGCGGCTCGGCCTGGAGGAGGGAATCCGCGCCGGCATCACCACCTATGCCGATACCTGCGATTCGGGCGTCGTGCTCGACGCGATGATCGAGTACGGCGTGCGCGGCATCATGTATCAGGAGCTCTTCGGTCCCGATCCGGCGCAGTGCGAGGCCTCCATCACCGGCTTCCACGAGAAGCTTGCCGCCCTGCGCCCGCGGGCGACTGCGCTGGTGCGCGTCGGCATCTCGCCGCATGCGCCCTACACGGTATCCGATGACCTGTTTCGCGCCTCGGCGCGGATCGCCCATGACCTCGAGCTGCCGATGGCCATCCACGTCGCGGAAAGCGAGGTGGAGTCGCAGCTCGTCGTCGAAGGGAAGGGATCCTTCGCCGACGGATTGCGCGGCCGTGGCATAGACGTCGAGCCGCGCGCGGCCAGCCCGGTCCAGCTGCTGGAGAGGCTGGGCGTGCTCGCCGAGCGCCCGCTGTTGATTCACTGCGTTCGCGTGAACCCCGCGGACCTCGAAGTCATCGCCTCCCGCCGGGCGCCCGTGGTCCATTGCCCCGTCTCCAACGCCAAGCTCGGTCACGGCATCGCGCCGCTGCTCGAGACGCTGGCGGCCGGGATCGACGTGGGCCTCGGGTCCGACTCCGTGGCCAGCAACAACCGCATGAACCTCCTCGAGGAGGCCCGCGTCGCGCTCCTCATGCAGCGGGCCCGCGTCGGCACCCACGAGGCGCTCTCCGCGGCCGACGTGCTCGAGCTGGCGACCATCGGCGGCGCGTGCGCGCTCGGCCTGGCCGGTGAGGTCGGCTCACTGGAGGTCGGCAAGTCGGCCGACCTCGCCGCGTTCGAAATTGGAGCCGCGGGTCCGACATTCGATCCGGCCACGGCCGCCGTGTTCGCGATCGACGGCGCACGGGCGACGTTCGTCGCCGTCGCCGGCACCCCGCTGGTGGTCGGCGGAAAGCTTACGCGGCCGTCGGCCGGGCTCCACGAGCGTGTGCAGGCGAGCGCCGACGCGCTTCGGGACTGGCTCATGGACGGCGGTGAGCTCCAGCCGCCTCCGCCCTCCGGCGTGCGCTAGTTATCATCCGAAGTCCTCTTTCGGATCGGCTTATGTCAGCGCAATCAACCGGCCGTACCTCGAAGATCTGGCGGGACGGCGCGCTCGTGAACTGGGAAGACGCGAACATCCACGTCATGTCCCACGTCGTCCACTACGGTTCGAGCGTGTTCGAGGGCGTGCGCTGCTACGAGACCCCGTCCGGCGGCGCGATCTTCCGAGCCCGCGAGCACATGCGCCGCCTGATCGACTCGTGCCGGATCTACCGGATTCCCATTCGGTATTCGGTGGACGAGCTGGTGCAGGCCGCGGCCGAGACGGTCGCCGCCAACGAGCTGCGCGAGTGCTACATCCGTCCGATCGTCATCCGGACCGGCGAGCAGATGGGCGTCCACTCCGGCGATGCCCCCACGGAGGTCTTCATCATCTGCTGGCTGTGGGGGACCTACCTCGGCCGGGACGGCGTCGCGAACGGCGTAGACGTGAAGGTGTCGACCTGGCGGCGCGCGGCCCCCGACACCTTCCCGACCATGGCGAAGGCGGGCGGCAACTACCTGAACTCCCAGCTCTCGAAGATGGAGGCGAAGCTGGACGGGTACTCCGAGGGCGTCATGCTCGACTCGCAGGGCTTCGTCGCCGAGGGCAGCGGCGAGAACCTCTTCGCGGTCCGCGACAACGTCCTGTATACGGCGCCGCTCGCCGCCGGGATCCTGAACGGCATCACCCGGGATTCCATCATCCGCATCGCCCGGGATCGCGGCCTCGAAGTGCGCGAGCAGCTCATGCCGCGCGAGTTCCTCTATGTCGTCGACGAGCTGTTCTTCTGCGGCACCGCCGCCGAGATCACTCCGATCAAGTCCGTGGATCGCATCCCCGTCGGCAACGGCCGCCCGGGAGAGGTGACGAAGTCCATCCAGCGGGAGTATCTCGGCATCGCCCGGGGGACGATACCCGACAGGCATGGCTGGCTGACGATGGTGCCCGAACCCGCCGGAATCCGGGCCTGACGGCGCTCCGGCATGTGACTCATGACGCAATGCTCATGATTCACCACTCGCCGACGATTGCTCTACCGTGTGCCGAGCCCTAGCTTCAGGCAGAGTCTCCTGTCGCGTTCACTCGCCCGGAGGTTTTCGCTTGATCGTAGGCTGTCTCGCTCTCAATGCGTCCTATGAGCCGCTGACCATGGTCCCCATGCGTCGCGCGCTCCGGCTCCTGATCGACGGCAAGGCCGAGATCGTGGAGGCGGATAGCGATCGTGTTGTCCGCTCCGAGCGCCTCACGCTGCCAAGGCCCGCGGTCATCCGGCTCACGAAGTTCATCCACGTTCCGCGCCGCTTCCGCCGCCAGGTCACGAACACCTTCCTGTTCGCCCGCGATCATTACCGTTGCCAGTACTGCGGGCGCCACGTCCTCGAGCTCAAGCCGCGCGAGGCGCTGACGCGCGACCACCTGCTGCCGCTCTCCCGTGGCGGCACCAACGAATGGTCCAACGTCGTCACGGCCTGCAGCCCCTGCAATACGCGGAAGGGCAATCACCTGCCCAGCGAGATCGGGATGCATCCCCTCACCCATCCCGTCGAGCCGCACTTCGTGCACCTCAGCTGGGCGGTGCGCAAGCTCACGCCGGTTCAGTCCCGCTACATCAAGACCTTCTATGGCGCCGAGATTCTCCATCAGCTCGAGGCGATGGAGAAGCGTCACCCGGCGGTGAAGATCCCCGACCGGGTCTCGTAGCTCTGGGTGTCTCCACCCAGAACGCGCGAGAGAAGTGAGCCCAGACCCCGCTGCAGTGCCGTGGCGGGGTTTCGCTTTCCCCGGACCGCCGGCTCCGCCTCGCCACGGACCCACCGCTGCCATGCCTCGAGGTCGCTCAGCGACAGCGTGGAGATGTCCACCCCGAAGACGTAGAAGTACCTCCCGCCGCGCGACCGCGGCTGGAGCGGCGGAACGAACGGCCGGCGGAGAATCGCCTCGGCGCCCTCGATCGAGCTCGCCTCACCGAGATTCTCCGTCCGGTTGCTGATTACCCGGCGGAGATGGTAGAGCTTCGTCGCCGGCGTGTACTCGATGATCACGTCCCACTGGAAGTCGGCCTCGCGGTCGAAGATCCCGAGGAACCCCCGCTTCCAGAGCTCGACGCGTCCGTGGATGACTGTCGGCCATCCGCTCTCCAGCAGCTCGCGGCGGTGACCCTCGGTCAGCACACCGGAGACTCCGGTCGTCGGCGCGTCGTCGCCCGCCACGATGCGCGGCGGGAGGTCGAGCCGCAGCCGGGGAGCATCCTGCGCCCGCAGCGGTGACGCGGCGAGCAGCAGGACGAGAGCGAAGGCCCCTCGCGACATCTAGAAGCGTCGGTGCAGCCGAAGGAAGAAATTCACCGGCTCTTCAGGCCGCGTCAGGGCCTTGGCCGCGTAGATCCCGAGACCGCCCGCGTCGAAGCCCAGCCCGACGTCGCTGCGGAAGGTGTCGATCGACGGCAGGCTGCCCCGGTCGTATGTCGTCTCGCCCGAAGGCGGGCCGACCATCCACCCGCGCCCCGCGTCGAAGAACAGCACCCACGACGCGTCGCTGCGGGCGCCGATGTAACGGCCCGAGTCCTCGCGCCAGTCACCGAGGTCGATGTGCAGGCTGCCGCGATACTCCACCTGGGCCAGCGCGATCCGGTCGCATTCCGCCGGCCGGCCCAGCGGAGCAGCGAGGTTGCTGCACGTTCCGGTGTCGAACGTCGTGGCCGCGCTCCGGAAGTCGTAGCCGGGCAGGGCGCTGGGACCTTCCACCGACAGCCGCCGCTGCATCGGCAGCGCGTCGCCCGAGACCCAGCCGCCCCCGACCACGCGGAAGCTGATCTGCCCGCTCGGCGAGAGGACGTGATAGCTGCGGGCGTCGATGAATCCGCGGTTGTAGGAGATGGCGTCGCCATCGGCATACGCCCGCGGCGTCGAAGTCGGCGCGACCGTCGAGAGGCGTCCCTGGCCATGCTCGGCATCGAGGACGACGTATACGCCGGACCGCGGCTGGTCCTCGTCGGTCCGCGTGTCGTACTTGAGCGTGAGGTTGCCGATGTGCATCCGGCCCACGTCCATCGCCGGATTCTCCCGCCACGTCGCGTCACCCCGGAAGATCGTGAAGGGGTTGAACAGGCTGCGGGTGTCCCAGCGCTGGTCCGAGAAGCTCCCGGTTACCGAGGCGCTGCCGCCGATATACATGCGCCCGAAGCCGGTCACCCCGCGATTGGCGAAGTAGTCGCGGTAATCGCGGCGGAAGAGAAACGCCGCGAGCGAAGTCTCGATCTCCGAGAGCTGCCACGACTCGACGGGATCGATCGTGCTGAACAGCCGGCCGCCGATCGCCGGCCCGGTGCGCCGCCCGAACCGCAGCTCGCTCGTGACGTCGTGGCCGATGTCCCCGCCGTCGCTGTCGAACGTGGAGCCGGTACGGATGATGGCGAAGGCGTCGATCTCGAGGCTGCCCCAGGGCGTCCGCTGGTAGATGGAGGGGCCGATGTTGATGGGCAGTCCCTCGACGCGGTTGTAGGCGCCGGCCGTCGCGACGTGGATGGGGTCGGACCAGCTGCCCCGGCCGGGTCTCATCATCCGGCGCCGCAGCCGTCGCGATGGCACGTAGTCGTCGTCCGGATCGATGTAGAGATGCTCCCCTTCGGCCCGCGCGTTCACCCGCGAGTCGTAGATGCGCACTTCGCCCCCGACCGACGCGCTCTGGAGTCCGCGAACACGGCCACCAACCACCCACAGGTCCCCGCCGATCCGCGCGCCCGGGCGCAGGAGCACGTCGCTGTTCACCGCCAGCACGTTGCCGTTGACGCGACCGCCGATCACGAGCGGCCCATGCTGGACCGCGACATTCCCGTCCACGGGCCGCGAGTCGTTGGCGATGAAGACCGAGTCGCGCGAGCGGATCTCGTTCCTTCCGTTCCAGCGCTCTTCGATCGCGAGCTGCATCTCGCGCGGGACGACGTCCCGGCTGACGCGCTGTGCCCCCGCCGCGGCAGGCAGCAGGAGAGCCAGTACAACGGTGAAGCGACGCATTCGAATCCTCGGATGGTAGGATGCGACCGGATGCATGGCACCCGGCGTTCCCATCGTGCCACAGAAGCTCAACACCCGCTCAGTCAACGACTTGCCCGAACCCGACACCCGGTGCTCGCTCGAGGAGTGTCCCTTGAATTGAACGCCACCGTGTCGAATCACCACTCCGCCCTCCGCCCTCCATCCTCCGTCCTCGTTATTCCGTACCCACCGGAATCCCCAGTCGTTTCATTCGCCGGTACAGGTTCGGGCGGTCCGTCTTCAACCGCCTCGCCGCCTCGGCGATGTTCCCCGCGGCGACCGAAACGGCGCGCGAGATCAGGACCCGCTCGTATTCATCCAGCGTTTCGCTGAGCGACTGATCGAGCGACGTAGGGTCAGGGAAGACCTGAGGCTTGTGCGGCTCGGTCGCCTTCACGGGAATCACCGCCCGGACCTCGTCGAGGCCTATCTCCGCTCCCGCGTGGAGGATGGACAGGCGCTCGACGATGTTCGCGAGCTCGCGCACGTTGCCCGGCCACCGGTACTGGAGCATCGCCTGGATCGCCGCGTCCGACCAGCGCGCCGCCGGCATGCCCGAGCGCATCCGGAACAGCGCCACGAAGTGCTGCACGAGGGCGGGGATGTCCCCCGGACGCTCTCGAAGCGGCGGCAGTGGAATCGGGATGACGTTCAGGCGAAAGAACAGGTCCTCGCGGAACGTGCCGTCGGCGACCGCCTTCGCGAGATCCTTGTTCGTCGCCGCGAGAATGCGGACGTCCACCCGGATCGGCTTCCCGCCGCCGACGCGTTCGATCTCTCCCGCCTCGATCGCCCGGAGCAGCTTCGCCTGCGCGTCGGCCCCGAGGTCACCGACTTCGTCGAGGAAGAGCGTGCCCGTGTGCGCGAGCTCGAACCGGCCGATGCGCCGGTCGGTCGCGCCGGTGAACGCGCCCTTCTCGTGACCGAACATCTCGCTCTCGACGAGGTCCTTCGGGATGGCCGCGCAGTTCACGCGAATGAACGGGCGGTCTCGCCGCGCGCTCTGCGTGTGGATCGCGGCCGCCACGAGCTCCTTGCCGGTGCCCGATTCTCCGGTGATCAGCACGCGTGAGTCGCTCGCCGCCACCCGGCTGATCAGCTCGCGCACGCGCGCGATGCCCGCGCTCGCGCCCACCATCTCGAGGTGCAGGCCCATGTCCTCGCGCAGCGTGCGCGCCTCGCGCCTCGCCTGGCGCAGCTCGAGCGCCGCGTTGAGGGCCAGCAGCACTCCCTCCGGGCTGAGCGGCTTCTCGAGGAAGTTGTACGCGCCGAGCTTCGTCGCCTTGACGGCATCGGCGAGTCCCGCGCGCCCGCTCATCATCACGACCGGGACGTCCGGCGCCACCTCGCGCAGCCGCGCCAGCGTCCCGAGGCCATCCAGCTCGCCCGGCATCATCAGGTCGAGGAGGATGACGTCCGGCTCCGCGTCCTTCGCGCGCGCGAGTCCCGAGGCGCCGTCGGCGGCGTCGCGCACGTCGAACCCCTCCGCGCCGAGGAGGGCGCCGACCATGCGCCGGATGTTGGGCTCGTCGTCTACGATCAGGACGCTTGGCATGCTGATGTTGTCATCGCGGGCGGGTGGTCATCCCTCGCGAACCGAGGGACGGCCATCGCAATCGTTGTCATCCCTCGCGAAGCGAGGGACCTGCTTTTCCGTTGGCTGGAAGGACGAGACGGATCGACGTTCCGGATCCCGGGACGCTGGAGGCGTCCACCAGGCCGTCATGGGCGAGGATGGTCTGCCGAACAATCGCCAGTCCCAGGCCCGTCCCGCCAGCCTTGGTCGTCACATAGGGCTCGAAGATGCGCGGCAGCTTCTCCGGATCGATCCCCCGGCCAGTGTCGGACACCACTACTTCCGCCGCCGGCCGTCCCTCGATCGTCGACGCGCGCACCGCCAGGGTGACCCGGCCTCCACCGTCGCATGCATCCACCGCGTTGATGACGACGTTCGCCAGGGCCCGCGACAGCGCCTCGTAGTGCCCCTGGATCATCGGCGCGTCCTCCGCGACGTCGACGTCGATGCTCACCCCGGGCGCGGTCGTGGCGCGCGCGGCATATCGCGCGAGCTCGCCCAGGTCCACCTGGGCCGCGGGCCCCTCGGGCAGCCGCCCGAACTGCGCGAAGCTCCGGGCCATCGCGTCCAGCCGTGCCGTCTCGACCTCCAGCACTTCCACCGCTTCGGCGATCTCCGGTGTGGCCTTGCCCTTCAGTCTCGCGACCGCGAAACGGATCGGCGTCAGGGGATTCTTGAGCTCGTGCGCGACCTGCCGCGCGCTTTCCCGGAGGGCCGCCGACCGCTCGGCCTCGAGGGCCCGCTGGCGGCCGAGGAGGAGCTCCGCCGACATGCGTTGCATGCGGTGCCGGAGCAGCTGGAACTCGGGGGCGCCCTTCCGGGGCGGCCCGGTGGGCAGGGCTGCGCCCCTCGCGATGAGGTCGGTCCACTCGACGATTTCCTGGAGCGGCCGGCTCAGGTTCCGGCTGAGGTGCCCGGCGATGTTCGCCGCGAGCAGCCCGAACACGACCATGACGACGACGATGAGGCCGACGACCGTCGGGCCGGCGCGCCGGACGATGGAGCTCGTCTGCCGCGACCGGGTGAGCGCTTCGTTGAGTCGCGCCTCGTGCTCGGCCAGCGCGCGCCGCGTCGCCGGGCTCGCCGGCCGCTCGCGGGCGCTCGTGATCGCCCGCTGTCCGCTCGCCGCCACGCTGTCCCAGGCGGCGGTGGCGCCGACCATCGGAAACATCCATCGTGTCATCGCTCCCCAGCCGAACAGGAGCAGCACCGACGGCACCAGCGCGAACGCCAGCAGGAACGCGAACAGCCGTCCGCGAAAACCGAGCCCCCTCGAGACCGAATGCGATCGCACACTGAATATCTCACCTTCAATACCCGCCAGCGCCAGCAGATCATCGATATCACCGACAAGGTGGAAGCCTGCCGGGCCGCCGCGAAGATCACCGAGGGCATGGTCCTCGTCTCGGCCATGCACATCTCCGCTTCAGTATTCGTGAATGACCACGAGTCGGGTCTCTGGCAGGACATCCTCGACTGGCTGGAGCGCGACGTCGCTCCCTGGGACCCCGACCGCTACCGCCACAACTCCGGAACCGGTGAGGACAACGCGGCCGCCCACCTCCGGTCCCTGACCATCGGGCACGAGGTCATCGTCCCCGTGACCGACGGGAAGCTCGATTTCGGGCCCTGGCAGCGCGTGTTCTACGGGGAATGGGACGGCCAGCGGCCGAAGCGGGTGATCCTGAAGGCCATGGGGATCTGAAAGGGCGGTGAGCCGAGGGCGGAAGACGGAGGGTGGAGGGCGGAGGGCGGAGGGCGGAGTGCCGAGAGCCGAGACGGCAGGCGGATAGCCAGCGATAGCCATGGCCCTGAGCCGTCAGCCGGACCCGATAGCCCGCAGCCAGGAGCCGGGCCGATAGCCCTAGCGGGAGGGACTATCTAGATTCCGCTCCGGTCGGTTGAAGGCCCTGAGACATCGTTGCCCGCCCGCGCTAACGCGCGGACGACCCGGTGATCGCTCGGTCGGAGGCCGGCCCGAACCCCCGGGGCATGAGCGCACCACGGTGCCTCACGCTTCCGGGACCAACTCGATCCATCGCGCACGGGGAAGGCTCCATCGACCCGACGCGCGACAGCCGGCATCGCCGGCCGCAAACGCGGGCTCCGCCCGCCGCAACGCGGGTTTCGCCCGCAAGGTCGTACATGAATTCTCGGAACATGCGCCCCGTCTCGCGGGCGCAGACAGCCCTCGTCCATCGTGGACCCCAGGCGGTCAACCTCCAGCAGGGCGTGGCGTCGATCCACGCCCCCAACGCCGCCCTCCTCATCGACTTCGACAACGTCACGATGGGCATCCGCTCCGACCTCGGGAAGGAGCTCCGCAGCCTCCTCTCGTCGGAGATCATCAAGGGCAAGGTCGCCGTCCAGCGCGCCTACGCCGACTGGCGCCGGTACCCGCAGTACATCGTCCCGCTCTCGGAGTCGTCGATCGACCTGATCTTCGCCCCGGCCTACGGCTCGTCGAAGAAGAACGCCACCGACATCCGCCTCGCCATCGACGCGCTCGAGCTGGTGTTCACCCGCCCCGAGATCGGGACCTTCATCCTCCTCTCCGGCGACTCCGACTTCTCGAGCCTGGTCATCAAGCTCAAGGAATACGGCAAGTACGTCATCGGCGTCGGCATCCGCGAGTCCTCGAGCGACCTGCTCGTCCAGAACTGCGACGAGTACTACAGCTACAACGCCCTCGCCGGCCTCGTGAAGGCCAACGACCAGGAAGAGACCCAGAAGTGGGATCCCTGGGAGCTGGTGAAGGAATCGGTCACGCGCATGAAGAAGAACGGCGACGTGATGCGCTCCGATCGCCTGAAGCAGGTGATGCAGGAGATCGACG
>CAMLHT010000085.1 GCA_946479895.1 uncultured Gemmatimonadota bacterium
GGGCGAGCGGGAGCGGCCGCCAGGCCGGTCCCGTCTCGTCACGTGGATGAGCGGCACTGGCGGCCGGGCAGGGCGTTCCGTCCGAAGCGACCGGCGCACTGACTGTGTTCCACGCGAATGACTGGCATGCTACCGTTAGATGATCCTCCATCCACCCCGGAGCGCTTCATCGTGCGTAAATCGTTATCCCTCCTCGCTCTTTTCGCCTCAGTCGCCTCGGCGCAGAACGCGGCTGACTCGGTTCAGTGGCGTAACATCGGGCCCCTTCAGTCGGGCCGCATGGTGGCCATCGCCGGCTCGGTCGCCCGACCTGACGAGTACTACATGGGCACCACCGGCGGCGGCGTCTGGAAGACCACCGACGGCGGCAAGACCGCGTTCCCCGTCACCGACGCGTACTTCGGCGGCACCATCGGCGCGATCGCGGTGGCGGAGACGAATCCCGACATCGTGTACGTCGGCGGGGGCGAGACGCCCATCCGCGGCAACGTCTCCCACGGCGAAGGCATGTGGAAGACCACTGACGGCGGAAAGACCTGGACCAGCCTCGGACTGGCCGAGACGCAGTACATCGGGCGGGTGCGGCTCCACCCCACGAATCCGGACATCGTCTACGTCGCGGCCCTGGGCCACGTGTTCGGCCCCAACGCCGAGCGCGGCATCTACAAGTCCACCGACGGCGGAAAGACGTGGAAGCAGGTGCTCTTCAAGAACGATTCGACGGGCGCCATCGACCTCGTGATGGATCCGAAGAACCCGAACGTCCTCTACGCCGCGATGTGGGAGGCCAACCGCACGCCGTGGTCGCTCAAGAGCGGCGGGCCGGGCTCGGGCATCTGGAAGTCGACCGACGCCGGCGAGACCTGGACGGACATCTCCCGCAACACGGGCCTGCCCGCCGGACTGCTCGGCAACATCGGCCTCAGCGTGTCGCCCGTGAACTCGAACATCGTCTGGGCGATGATCGAGAACGAGCCCGACGGCGGCCTGTACAAGTCGAGCGACGCCGGCGCGACGTGGACCAGGACGTCCGGCGACCGCAATATCCGCCAGCGCGCCTGGTACTACTCGAAGGTCTACGCGTCGCCGCTCGACACGCAGCAGGTGGTCGTTCTGAACGTCAGCCCGATGTGGTCGCAGGACGGCGGGAAGACGTTCCGCTCCGGTTTCGGCGGTGGCGACAACCACGACATGTGGTGGGCGCCGGACGGCAAGCGCATGGCGATCGCGCACGACAACGGCACGATCTTCACGAGTGACTCCGGCCGGACGAGCGTCCGGTCGGCGACGGCGACGGGCCAGCTCTACCACGTGCACCTGACGACGCATTCGCCGGCGCACGCCTGCGGCGCCAAGCAGGACGCCGGGTCGCAGTGCGGCCCGATCCGCGGACCGATCCCGGTCCCGGGGCAGGGTGGGCGCGGCGGTGGCGGTGCCGGCGGCGGCCGTGGTGGCGCGGCGACGCCTCCCGCGGGCGGCCAGACCAATCCTCCCTATCAGGACTTCTACAGCGTCGCCGGCGGTGAATCGGGCTACATCTCGACGAGCCCGCTCAACCCCGACATCAGCTACGGCGGCAACTATGGTGGCGACCTGTCGATGCGTGACCGGATCTCCGGCCGCTCGATGTCGCTCGACCCGTGGCCGCTCAACCCGATGGGCCACGACGCGAAGGACTCGAAGTACCGCTTCCAGTGGACGTACCCGATCGTCCACTCGCCGCACAATCCGCGGACGATCTACGTCGGGTCGAACGTCGTGTTCCGCTCGACGGACGAGGGCAAGAACTTCTCCGTCTTCTCGCCGGACCTGACGCGCCACGATCCGAAGACCCTCGGGCCGTCCGGGGGCCCGATCTCCAAGGACCAGACGTCGGTCGAGTACTACGCGACCGTCTTCACGATCTCGGAGTCGCCGGTGACGCCGGGCCTCATCTGGACGGGCTCCGACGACGGCAAGGTGTACCTCACGCGGAACAACGGCACGACCTGGACGGACGTGACGCCGCGCGGGCTCCCGCAGTGGACGCGCGTCTCGATCATCGACGCGTCGCCGCACAGCCCCGGCACCGCCTGGCTGGCCGGCAACCGCTACCAGCTCGACGACTTCGCGCCGTATCTCTACCGGACGACGGACTACGGCCAGACGTGGGTGAAGATCACCGACGGCATCCCGGCGACCGAGTTCACCCGCGCCATCCGCGAGGACCTCGCGCGCCCGGGCATGCTCTACGCCGCGACCGAGCGCAGCATGTACCTCTCCTACGACTACGGCCGCAATTGGCAGAGTCTCAAGAGAAATCTCCCACCAGTGCCTGTTCATGACATTGCGCTGAGGGAGGACGACATGGCCATCGCCACCCACGGTCGCGCGTTCTGGGTGATGGACAGCCTCGACCGCCTGCGCAACGCGCCGGAGGCGGCGGCCGCGAAGACCGCGGGCCGCGACTTCCTCTACCAGCCGCCGCTCACGCCGCGCGCCGGCGGAGTCCTCCCGATCCGCTACGAGCTGGCCGAGCCGGGGCAGCTGGTGACCTTCACGCTCGTCGGCAGGGATGGAAAGGTCTTCAAGAAGGTCTCCTCGGCCGACAGCATCCCCGATCCGGTGGCGGTGGGTGGTGGCGGCGGCCGCGGCTTCGGCCGTGGCGGTGGCGGCGCGGCGGCCGGTCCGGCCCGCGTCTCGAACAACGCGGGCATGAACCGCTACAACCTGAACCTGTCGTATCCGGGCGCGCCGGGCTTCAACGGCATGATCCTCTGGGGCGCGTCGCTTGGCGGCCCGACCCTGGCGCCCGGCGCGTACACGCTCATCATGCGCGTCGGGACCAACCCGCCGATCAGCCGGCAGGTGCGCATCACGCGCGACCCGCGCGCCGACGCCACCGACGCGGACGTGGCCGCGCAGGTCGAGCTCTCGCAGCGCATCGTCGCGCGCGTGACCGAGGCCAACAACGGCGTGCGCACGATCCGCAGCATCAAGCGCCAGCTCGAGGAGCGGATGCCGGCGATGGAGAGCAACAACGCCTTCAAGTCGCTGGCGAAGGCGATGACGGATTCGCTCAACACGGTCGAGGATTCGCTCTACCAGACGAAGAATCGCGCCGGCCAGGATCCGCTCAACTTCCCGATTCGCCTCAACAACCAGCTCGCGGCCCTGAATGGGTTCGTGATGAGCGGCGAGCGGCGTCCGACGAAGCAGTCGTACGAGGTGTATGACATCCTGGCGCCGAAGCTGGCGACGGAGCTCCGCCGTCTCCGGTATGTCGAGACGGTCATGCTGCCGAGGGTCAACGCGTCGCTGAAGGCGGCGGGGCAGGAACCGATCGTCCCGACTACGGATGAGCCGCCGGCGCCGGCGACCGGTGGAAGGGGCGGCGCGGGGCAGTAATCCCGGGAAGGGCGGCTTCATTCGCGGTGCCGACGGTCTGGCTCGCGGATCACGCCGATGAACGCAGAAGAAACAATCAGGAGCGTGGGGACTCAGTCCGGACCGAGTCCCCACGCTCCTGGTCGTTTTTTCCGCGTTCATCGGCGTGATCCGCGAACCAACCTGTCGGAGACACGGACGATACCCTCTGGAACCCGCTCTCCAGCCCGATCGAGTAAACCGTAATCGCGCTTACCGTGTCTGAGCACGGTGATCCACCGCCGCAACGATTCCCCGTAGCGCGCGTACGAGTCCCGTATCACTATCGCCGGTCAGCCGCCCCATCTTCCCTCGAGGTGTCGTCGATGTCCCGCCGCGTGATCGCCGCCGTCGTCCTGTCATTCTCCGCCATTTCCGCCGGGGCGCAGCTCCCGCCCGTTCGCCCGCTCGGCCCCGTGGTCGCGACGACGACTGAGAGCTTCGGGTCGGTGCCAAGCATCCGGGCCCTTTCCGACGGACGGGTGCTCGTCAGCGACATGGCGCGCCGGCGGCTCGTGGCCTTCGACAGCATGTTCTCGAAGGCGCAGCCGGTCCTCAACCCGAGCGGGGCCGCGGCGCTCCAGTACCCGGCCCGCGGCGGCCTGCTGCTCGCCCTGCCCGGCGACACGACACTCGTGTTCGACGCGGCCGGCTACTCCTTCGTGGTGCTCGACGGGGCGGGGCAGGTGGCGCGGGTGATGTCCATGCCGCGCGCGAGTGACGCCTGGATCATGTCGAGCCCGCAGAACGGGCTGCCGGTCATCGACACCCGCATGCGGATGATCTACCGCACGCGCCTTCCGCCCACGGGCTTCTCTCGCGCCACCGGTAACGCGATCTATCCCGACAGCGCCCCGGTGATCGCCGTCGCCTTCGACACGCGAAAGGCGGACACCCTCGCGTGGATGAAGATCCCGCCGTACACGCCGTCAGTGAGCGGGCGCGATCCGGACGGCAGGATGCGCATCACGAGCATCCAGCCGCCGTTCGAGCTCACCGACGAGTGGGCAGCCCTCGAGGACGGGACCATCGCCATCATCCGCTGGCGCGACTATCACGTGGACTGGGTGAAGCCGGACGGCACGCGGGAGTCGTCGCCGCGCACGGCGTGGAACTGGGTTCGCATGAGCGACGAAGAGAAGGGCAGCTTCATCGACACCCTGAAGGCTGTCTACCAGAAGAACGACTCGATCTCGCAAGGCCAGATGGTCATGTTCGGCTCGCCGTCATCGATGCCGATCTTCGAGACCCTCACGGTGGCGCCGAGCGAGGTACCGGATTATCCGCCGCCGTTCGTGCCCCGCGCGACGCGGGTGGATCGCGAGGGCCGCATCTGGCTGCTCGAGCGGGCGAACATCGGCTCGAAGGCGCCCCTGGTGTACGACGTCATCGATCGCACGGGCCAGATCGTCGACCGGATCCAGATGCCGCCCGACGCGGCAGTGATCGGCTTCGGGCCGGGGGGGAGTGTCTATCTCTCCATCACGCCGACCAATCGGACCCTGGCCGCGAGCATGCCGCAGACGGTGAACCCGGCGGCGGGTCCTATGGGTGCTTCATCTCCCGTAAAGGTGGCGCGGGCCATCCTTCCCCCTCGCCCCTAAAACCCGACGCCCTCACCGCACGCTTCTCCCGCACGCCTTTCCCGCACGCCGTTCCCGCACGCCTTTCTCGCACGCAGTCACGGACTGCGTGGAACAGCGTGCGGCAGAGGCGTGTGGGAACGGCGTGCGGGAACAGCGTGCGGAAAAGGCGTGCGGGAGAGGCGTCGAAAGAAAATCAGCCGGGAGTATTACAAGCCTTCACGGTGGGATACTTGATCCCCAGCTGATCCAGATACGTCTTGTACTTCGTCGGATCGTAGTAGTACTTCCGCATCTCCGGCCGATACTTGTTCAGGATGTCCTCATTGAGGAACGTCGCCGGGTTGTCGGTCGGCTTCATGAGCGGCTCGTACTTCGTCTCCTTCGTCTGGATGTCGTTGAAGTACTTCCACGCCTGCTCGAGGATCGTCGGCTTGAGGTACAGGTCGACCATCGTCATCGCCTGGACCTTCGCGCCCGCCGTCGTGCCCTTGTGGGCGATCGGCGTCGCCATCGCGATCGCGTCCGTCCAGTTGTGGCCCGGCAGGCCCGGGATGTTCGCCGGGTAGCGGAGCGTCACCGTCGGCAGGTTCCATGACACGTCGCCGATGTCGTCCGAGCCGCCGCCCGACGTCGCCTCGGCCAGCGTGCCCGAGACCTGCCCGGTCGGCTGCTGCGTCGAGAGGCCGCGCGGAGTCGAGCCGATCTCGCACTGGAGCGCCTTCGCGAGCGCCTGGTCCGCCTCGCTCCACGCCGGCGCCGGCACCTTCGCGATGTTCTGCCCCATCGCCTCGGCGATCGGCTTGTTGAAGTGGCCGCTCCAGCCGCTGCCGACGATGCGCACGTTCTCGAGCGACGTGCCCGTCATCATCGCCGCGCCGCGGGCCAGGGTGTCGCCGAGGGCGAACAGCGCCTTCACCTTGGGCGTGCTCGTCTCGCGGAAGAAGTACCAGTCGGTCGCCGTCTGCGGCACCACGTTGGGCTGGTCACCGCCGTCGCGGATCACCGAGTGCGACCGCTGCGTGAGCGGCAGGTGCTCGCGGCGGAAGTTCCAGGCGATGTCCATCAGCTCGGCCGCGTCGAGCGCCGAGCGGCCGTTCCAGGGGCCGCCGGCGGCATGCGCCGCCCGGCCGCGGAAGTCGAACATCGCGCTGATGAGCGCCGACTGTCCGCTCTGGCCCCACGACACGCCCATGTTCGAGCCGACGTGCGTGAAGAGCACCGCGTCCACGTCCTTGAACATGCCGGCCCGGACGAAGTACGCCTTCGCCGCCATCTGCTCCTCGGCGACGCCCGGCCAGACGAGGATCGTGCCCGGGATCTTCTCCTTGATCATGATCTGCCGCAGCGCGATCGCGGCCGTGATGTTGAGCGGCGTCCCGGAGTTGTGGCCCTCGCCGTGCCCGGGAGCGTTCGGCACGATCGGATCGCGATAGGCGACGCCAGGCTTCTGCGACGCCTGCGGAATCCCGTCGATGTCGGAGCCGAGCGCGATGACCGGCTTGCCCGAGCCCCAGCGGGCGAGCCATCCGGTCGGGATGCCCGCGTAGCCGCGCTGCACGGTGAAGCCGTTCTTCTCGAGGATCCCCGTGAGGTACTTCGACGTCTCGACTTCCTGGAAGCCGAGCTCGCCGAAGCTGAAGACCATGTCGACCATCTGCTGCGTGAGCGTCGACAGGCTGTCGACGAGGCGTACCGACTCGTTCTTCAGGCGCGTGACGCGCTCGTCATCCGCGGGCAGCGTGACGGGGAAGGGATCGGGAGCACCGGCGCCGCCCCGGCCGAATCCGCCCGCGCCCCGCTGGGCGAGCAATGGACTGGCGGACAGCATGGCGACCGCGACAAGCCGGGCCGAACTACGAAGCACTCGGGACATTCGAGCCTCTGGTGAGGGTGGGGGGAGAGAGTGATTCTCGGAAAAACAGCGGGTGGAATCAAGGGCGAACGGATAAACTCAGTCACCCTTTGCAGGGACCTTCAGGGAGAGAGAACTCGGGAGAGCGCCGATACCTTGGGCTCGATCTCGATCGGTTGCTCGGCGTGCTCGACGATGATGCCCGGATCCTTGAGGACATGGCCCGTGAGCACCGCGACGATCCGTTCGTCCGGCTTTATCCGACCCTCGGCAATCATCCGCCGCACGCCCGCCACCGATGCCGCGCTGGCCGGCTCGCAGCCGATTCCCGCGCGGTCGATCACACGCTTGGCGGCCAGTATGTCGTCGTCACTCACATCCGTGACCAGCCCGCTGGTCTCCTCGATCGCGCGGAATGCGCGGTCCCACGACGCCGGCGCGCCGATGCGGATCGCCGTGGCGATCGTATCCGGCTCCACGGTGATGGGGCGGCGCGTCCTCTCCCGGAATGCCTGCGAGAATGGGGCGGCGCCCGCGGCCTGGACGGCGAGAAGGCGCGGCACCCTGTCGATCAGGCCGACCTGCTTCGCGAAGCGCAGCGCCTCACCGAATGCCGACGTGTTGCCGAGGTTGCCGGCGGGCAGGGCGATCCAGTCCGGTGACTCCCACCGGAGCTGCTGGAGCATCTCGAAGACGATCGTGCGCTGGCCGCCGAGCCGGAACGGATTGACCGAGTTTACGACGTAGACGCCAAGCGGGTCGCTGGCTTCGCGCAGCAGGCGAAGGCAGTCGTCGAAGCTGCCGCGGACCGCGATCGTGCGCGCCCCGTGGGCGAGCGTCTGGGCCAGCTTGCCCGTCGCGATCTTCCCGGCGGGGATGAGCACCAGGCCGGGCAGCCCCGCCATGGCCGCGTAGGCCGCCAGTGACGCCGACGTGTTGCCCGTCGACGCGCAGGCGACGGCGCTGGCGCCCAACCGGCGGGCCTGGGTGATGGCGACGGTCATCCCCCGATCCTTGAACGATCCTGTCGGGTTCATGCCTTCGTGCTTGAGCATCAGGGACGCGCCGGCGAAGGACGCCACGGCCGCGCTCTCGATCAGCGGAGTGTTGCCCTCGGGATAGCTGACGATCTCGCTGGGCGCGATCGTGGGCATGACGATCTCGCGGTAGCGCCAGACCCCGGACCTGTCGATGCCGGTCGTCGCGGAGAGCCGTTCGGCGAACGCGCGGCGGAGGTCGGCCGGCTTCGCGTCGGTCTCCACCGCGAGATCGAGGAGCGCACGGCAATTCGGGCACTCCGAGTGGAAGCTGCGCTCGTTGAAGTACAGCCCGCAGCGCGGGCAGGTGAGTCGCGAGTCGATGACGTCGAGCATCAGACGAGCCGGAGGACTGGTGGGGCCTCGAGCTGCGGCAATAGCCGCGCGCCATCCTCGTCCACACGCGTGACGCGTCCGTCGGCCTTCACGTTGCGCCGCCCGTACGCGGCGATCATCGCGGCGGCGACATCCTCGCCGGTCTTCTCGTCATGGACGATCGCGAAGACCGAGGGACCAGCTCCGGAGATCGAGCATCCGAGAGCGCCGGCCGCCATCGCGGCCCGCTTGGCGTCGACGAAGCCGGGCAGCAGCGCCGTCCTCGTCGGCTCGGCCAGCCGGTCATCCATGGCTCGCCCGAGCAGCTCCAGGTCGCCCGTGGCGAGGGCGTGGACGATCGCGCCGACCTGTGCCATCTGGTGAGTCGTCGTGGACCTGTCGATCCACTCCGGCAGCGCGCGCCGCGCGTCCTGTGTGTTCACGCGGTAGGCGGGATGCACGAGGACGAGTCGCAGGGACGCGGGCACCGGGAGCTTCACGAAGTCCATCTCCTCGAGCGACCGGATGAGGACGATGCCGCCGACGAGGGCGGGGATGACGTTGTCGGCGTGGTGCCCGGACAGCCTCGACTCCGCCGCGAGGGCAGCGCCGATCAGCTCCTTCGTCGTGAGCGGCTTGCCGAGGAGCGCGTCGACCGCCACCGCCGCGGCGACGGCTGAAGCGGCGCTGCCGCCCTGGCCCCCGGAGAGCGGGAGACCCTTCTCGAGCCGGAGGCTGATGCCCGTCCGCTCCCGGCCGCAGATCCGCAGGACTTCCATCGCCGCGATGCCCGCGGCATGGCGCAGCGGATCCTTCGGCAGGTCGGGATGGCCGGGCCGGTCGATGCGAACGCCCTCGGTGTCGGGATCCCGCACGGCCCATACACGATCCGCGAGGCCCTCGACCGCGACGCCGAGTATGTCGAGGCCGGGGCCGAAGTTGCCGATCCCGCCGGGAGCTTCGGCGCAGAAGGAGTCCGTCATGGAAGCAAATGTACTGGGCAGGGTCTCGTCCGCATGGCGGCGGCGGGGGCGGTCGGCTCGGCTGTAGCTGGCGGCTGTCGGTCCGGCTGCCAGCCGTCAGCTATGGCTATCGCTCGCTATTCGTCCACGGCTCGGCCGACAGCCGCCAGCCGCAGCCGAGCCGTTGGTTGAAGCCGACGGCCGAGAGCTAGCTTTGCCGTCGATGAAAAGGCTTGGAACTCTCGGTCTCGTCTTCATCCTGTATTTCTCCACCAGCGGCGGGCCGCACACGGTGGAGGCGCTCGTGCACGAGATCGGTCCCGGCATGGCGGCGCTGATGCTGCTCCTCGTGCCGCTGCTGTGGTCCATGCCGGAGGTCCTGATCGTCGGCGAGCTGTCGTCGATGCTGCCCGTCGAGGGCGGATACTACCGCTGGGTCGACCGCGCCTTCGGCAGGTTCTGGGCGTTCCAGAACGGCTGGCTGACGTGGATGTATTCGCTCGTGGACATGGCGATCTACCCGATCCTGTTCAACCAGTACCTCGCCTGGTTCGTCCCCGAGCTCGGCCCCGTCGCCCGATGGCTCGTGGCGCTCGGGGTGATCTGGGTGCCGACGCTGATCAACCTCCGCGGCGCCGTGCCCGTCGGCCGGATCTCGATCGTCGCCGGGCTGTTCATCATCGTCGGGTTCGCGCTCGCGTCGTTCGCGGCGATTCCGCGCATCGATCACAATCCCCTGATCCCGTTCGCGGGCGACGCCGGCCGCGGCGTGAGCGGAATGGCGGTGGGATTGTCGATCGCGCTGTGGAACTTCATCGGCTGGGACAACGCGTCGACGGTGGAAGGGGAGGTGAAGGACGCCGGCCGCACCTATCCAAAGGCGCTCGCGATCACCCTGCCGCTGGTGATGGTCGGCTACTTCCTGCCGCTGCTCACCACCCTCGGCGCGACGGACTGGACGACGTGGCGCGACGGGGGCTGGCCCGACATCGTCCGCGCCGCCGTCGGCGGAGGATCACTTGGTGCGTTCCTCGCGAGCTGGGTCGCGCTCGGCGGAATGGTGAGCGCGCTCGCCCTGTTCAACGCGCTGCTGCTCTCGTATTCGCGAATCCCGTTCGTGATGGCGCAGGACGGATTGCTGCCCCCGCTCCTGGGGAAGACGGACCGGCACGGCACTCCCGTCTACGCGGTGCTGTTCGCGGCCGTCCTCTATTCGTTCTTCGCCCTGCTCCCGCTCGGCCAGCTCGTGGTTGCCGACGTGGTGCTGTACGCGCTCGCGCTCGGCCTGGAATTCGGGGCGCTGATCGCGTTGCGGAAGAAGGAGCCGGATCTGCGGGGGTCGTTCCGGATTCCGGTGGGGAGGAGCGGAGTGATCGCTCTCGCGATGCTGCCGCTGGGGACTCTCGTTCTGGTGGTGGGGTTGTCGTTCAAGGATGGGGAGTACGGCTTGCCGGCCGTGATCGGGGCAGGGGTCGCGATCGCGCTCGGGCCGATCGCCTATTCAGTCGCGCGGCGGGCTGGGTTTGCGCGCGCTTGAGGAGGGGTTGGTGCGCGGATCACGCAGATGAACGCGGAAGAAACGATCAGGATCGCGGGGACTCCGATGAACCTCGAGTCCCCGCGCTCCTGGTTGCCTCTTCCGCGTTCATCTGCGTGATCCGCGCACCAACCCCACTTTCAATCGCGCACGCAAGCCGATTGCAACTCGCAATCACTGCCTGTAGACGACTCCATTCTTCATGACGAACCGGACGGCGCGTATGGCGCTGATATCCTTCGTCGGATCACCTGACACGGCGACGATATCGGCCAGCATCCCGGCGCGCACTCCTCCGATCCGATCCTCCATCTGGAGCAATCGCGCGTTCACCGAGGTGACCGACATCAGTGCCTGCAACGGCGTCAATCCGGCCCCTACCAGGCGTTCGGCCTCTATCGCATTCTCGCCGTGCGTGAAGACGCCGGCATCGCCACCAGCGCAGATCGGAACTCCCGCATCGAACGCCTGCTTCACGAGAGCGCCGCGCTTCTGGAGATTGCTGCCGACGGCGAGGGTGGGGCAGAAGAACGTGCCGTGCTCTTTCATCAGCGAGAAGATCTCCGGCGTGACGTCGTAGCCGTGATCGATGCTGCGGACGCCGGCGATCACCGCCCGGCGAATTCCCTCGGTCGTGCTCGCGTGGGCGACGACGGGCCTGCCGGAGCTGTTCGCGATCTCGACCATCAGCTTCAGCTCAGCCAGCGTAAATGTCGGCATAGCTTCGCCGTTCGGACCCCAGCGATAATCGGCGTACACCTTGATCCAGTCGGCGCCGTGCTTGATCTGGCTCCGCACGACGCGCGCGATCGCGTCCGGTCCATCGGCCTCCTCCGCGCCCTGCGGGATGACGTCGATGTAGTCCGTGGAGAACGCCTTCGGGGCATAGCTGCCCGTGGCGATGATCGCCTTCGTCGTGACGATCATGCGTGGCCCGGGAATGATCCCCTGGGCGATCGCCATCTTGAGGCCGACGTCGGCGTAGCCAGCCCCTTCGGTGCCCAGGTCGCGGACGGTGGTGAACCCGGCCATGAGCGTATTGCGCGCATGGTTCGTCGCGCGCGCGACGCGCAGCGCCTCGGGCTCGCGGAGCACCTGGTCGTCCCACGCGGCTTCGTTGTACGGATGCAGCAGCAGGTGCGAATGCGCCTCGATCATCCCGGGGATCAGCGTCGTGCCGGGAAGATCGATCACCTTCGCGTCCGCGGGCGCGTTGATTTGCGCGCGCGGCCCGACGGCCTCGATGCGATCGCCGCGGATGAGGACGGCCCAGCCTTCGTGGGGCGCGGATGCGGTGCCGTCCCATACGCGGGATGGGGTGAGGAGGGTGACGGGTGCCGGAACCTGCGGAGGATTGCCGCGCCCCTGCCCGGATGCCGCTGAGGCAGTGAGCGCGAGGATCAGCGCGATCGGCAATATCGGCGTTGTTTTCATCCTGGTTGGGCGGAAATGGTTATGGCCGGAGAGAGGTTCGTACGCAGATTCCGCTGATGAACGCGGAAGAGGCACCCGGCCCGGATGGGACCAACCGCACCGATCGGCTGCTCCATGGGGCCCTCACTGAGACGATCATAGGTGCGTTCTACGAAGTGTACAACCACCTCGGGACGGGGCTGCTCGAGAAGGCCTACTGTGGGGCGCTGGCGCACGAGCTGAGTCTTCGCGGTCTGTCCTCGCGCCGGGAAGTGCCCACAGACATCTGGTACAAGGGAAAGGCCGTGGCCCGGTACCGGACCGATTTCGTCGTGGAGGAGCAAGTGGTTCTCGAGATCAAGTCCACCAGGCACCTCAACGTCGACGATCACCGCCAGCTCCTGAACTACCTGAGGGCGACGCATTGGGAAGTGGGCCTTCTGTTCCACTTCGGTCCAAAGCCCCTTTTCTACCGATCGGTGTCGACCAACGACGATCCTCTGAAATACGGTAGCAAAGGATCACGGGTGCTTCTTCCGCGTTCATCCGCGGAATCCGCGAACGAAACCTCTGGCCAGCTCGAATGACCGCGACCCACCCGACTCAGAAATCGAATCGGATCTTGTAGTAGCCGACCGTCGGCGTCCCATCCGCCCGCGTCGCCGGTCGGAACTTCAAGGAACGCCATGAATCGATCAGCTCGCGCGCATATCGCCGGTCCTTCATCGGTGTCACGCTGATACGCGTGATCCGGCCGTCGGGGCCGACAGTGAAGACTGCTTCCACTGTGGTTCGCCGGACGGAGGCGGGGATTGGCACCGGGGGCACCGGAAACCACATCGAGTTCGGGTTCGGCGGGCCCGGCGGGGTCAGATAGTCCCTCGGCAGGCCATCGAATCCCGTGACATCCGCGCCGGTGGTGTCGACCACGACTCCGGCGCGCTTCGGATCGGTCAGGTGTTCAGGGGCCTTCGCGCACGCGGTAATCAAGGTCACCAGCGCAATCGCGAGCAACTTCAGTCGGGTGCTCCGAGAACACTCGGGACCGAAGGAGAATGTGTTCGCGGATGCCGCCGATGACGCGGAAAAGGCACCCTTTCGTATAGGGCTCGAACGGCCGGCCTCTTTCATGGCAGCTCTCCGTCCGCGTGAAGTTCCCCCGGTTTTGTGGACACCTCTAATGCCTCGAGAGAGATTCGAGGCAGGAGGTGTCCATGAAAAAGAGACGAGGCCCCTCGGCCTATACGGACGAGTTCCGTCAGGAGGCCGTTCGCTTGGTGGAGGCCGGGTTGAGGCCGCTGAGCGAGATCGCCCGGGAGTTGGGAATGCATCCCGACACGCTCCGGAGTTGGTGTCAGCTGAAGGCCCGGCAGCGGGAAGGTGCGCCCGCTTCGACGAAGATCCTCCTGGAAGAAGAGAATCGCCGGCTCCGCCAGGAGAATGCCCGGCTTCGTGAGGAGCGGGAAATCCTAAAAAAAGCCACGGCCTTCTTCGCCAGGGATGCACAATGAGGTTCGTGTTCATCCAAGCGCACGCCCGCATCTATCACGTCAGGACGATGTGCCGGGTGCTGGAGGTGTCGAGGGCCGGCTACTACGCGTGGCGCGGTCGCCCGCTCAGTGCGCGGGTTCGGGACAATCAGCGGCTGCACGAACGGATCCTCCAGGTCCATCGCGCCGTGCGCGAGCGGTATGGCAGCCCGCGGGTGTATCAGGAATTGCGAGCCCTCGGTATTCCGTGCGGGAAACACCGCGTCGCCCGGCTGATGCGGTCGGCAGGACTCCGCGCGAGAACAGCGCGGCGCTATCGCGTGACGACCCAGTCGGATCATCAATTCACGCCCGCGCTGAATCATCTCGCGCGCGACTTCGCGGTCCGGCCACCGGCCGCGGCACCCACCTGGATGGCGGACATCACGTATATCCCGACCAGCGAAGGCTGGCTCTATCTCGCGGTGGTGCTCGATCGCGCCACCCGTCAGGTGGTTGGCTGGTCGGTCCAGCCCCGACTCGATCAGTCGCTGGCCAGCAATGCCCTTACGATGGCCCTCCACCATCATCGACCTCAGGCCGGACTGCATCACTCCGATCGCGGCTCGCAGTACGCCAGCCACACCTACCGGCAACAGCTGCGAAGTGCCGGATTCACCCAAAGCATGAGCCGCGTGGGGGATTGCTGGGACAATGCGGTTGTCGAGAGTTTCTTCGCGACCCTGACCAAAGAGCTCCTTGGCGACGGGCTCTTCGCAACTCGCGAGGAGGCCCGTCGGGAGATCTTTGAATTCATCGAACTCTGGTACAACCGCCAGCGCCGCCACTCATCACTCGGCTACCGGACCCCGGTGGAATTCGCCACCGAGATCCAGCGAGCCGGTTAACAGGTGTCCACGAAACTGGGGGAAGTTCA
>CAMLHT010000086.1 GCA_946479895.1 uncultured Gemmatimonadota bacterium
GCGCCGTCGGTGCGCGTCACCAGCAACGAAGGCTTTCCGGTGGCGGGCGCCCAGGTCTCATTTGCCGTCGGGCTGGGCGGGGGATCGGTGACCGGTGGCAGCAGGACGACCGACGCGCAGGGCGTCGCCACCGTCGGCGGCTGGACGCTCGGCGCGACGATGGACTTCAATACGCTCACGGTGACCGTGCCGGGATCGGCCGCGCCGCCGGTGACGATATCGGCTTCGTCCTGCGGCACGGGCGGGCCGGGCTACAAGCTCTCGTTGTGCTTCACCAGCCAGATGACCGCGGCCCAGAAGGACGCGTTCATCTCGGCGGCGACCCGATGGGAAAGCATCATCTCCGGGGATGCCGGCGACGTCCAGGTGTCGACGCCGATCCTGGCCGCCCAATGCGGCGACGGGAGCTACTCGCTCGCTTCCGGCACGATGGTCGACGACCTGCTCATCTTCGCTTCGGTCACGAACATCGACGGGCCGCGCGGCATCCTGGGATCCGCCGGGCCGTGCTTCCTGCGCCGGGCCGGTGCGGCGTTCGCGGTGGGTGATCTCTCCGCCATCGGGCAGATGCGATTCGACGTGGCCGACGTGGCCGAGCTGGAGCGCACCGGCGCACTGAACGCGGTGATCCTCCACGAGATGGGGCACGTGCTGGGCATCGGCGCGCTCTGGAGCACCTTCGGGCTCGTCGTCGATCCGTCGACGTCCACGCAGCCGAAGGACACCTACTTCAGCGGCGCGCGGGCGATATCGGCGTTCAACTCGGTCGGCGGGACGACGTATGGCGGGAGCAAGGTGCCGGTGGAGAACAGCTTCGGGCCGGGAACTATCAACAGCCACTGGCGCGAGTCCGTCCTCAGGACCGAGCTGATGACGGGATTCCTCGACCCCAACGGCCCCAATCCGCTGAGCATCGTGACGGTGCAATCGCTCGCCGACCTTGGCTACAAGGTGAACCCCGACGGCGCGGAGACCTTCTCGCTCGCCGCGCCACCGACCGGGTCGCCATCGCCGTCGGCGCTCGCTCCGCTCGTGCTGCTGAACGATCTCTACACCGGTCCGGTCCGCGTCATCGACAGGCAAGGCAGGATCACGAGGATCCGCTGATGAGGGCGGGGCATCGTGGGTCGCTGGTGGCGGCGCTCCTTGCCACCGCCTGCTCGACGCCGCGAAATCCTGAGAACGGGCCGGTCACGTCACAGGCGGCAGCCGAGTGCGCCGCGGCGATCGACGCTCCGTCCGATTCCATTCCGCTGTCATCCATCGTCGGCACATTCCGGCTGACGCTCGTCGCCACCTCGGGCGCGCGCTCGGGCCACACGGTCCGCGGGGACCTGCGCCTCGAGACTCCATCGTCGGCGGATCGCGGAACCGGCAGCGTGGCGATCGCCCTCGACAGCGTCGGTGCGCGCGCCCCGGGCACGATGCGCGACGGACGTCATGCCGTCGAATCGCTCAGGTGGTCCGCGGCGCCGGGCGCGTCGCGGACGACCATCAGGATTGGCGTCCTCGATTCACCCTCGGGGACGCAGGTGATCGAGGGGAGCTATACGGCGTTGACCGTCACGCGCGCGCTCGCGGACGGATTCGCCGGCACGTGGGAGAGCGGCATGCCGGACGGATCAGGGATGGCGAGAGGCCATTTCTGCGCCGACCGCGGTCGCTGACGACCCCGCGTCATCCTGAGCGAAGCGAGGGATCTGCTCCTGCTCTCGAAAGCAGGTCCCTCGCTCCGCTCGGGATGACGTCCGCTATTTCCGCGGCAGCGCCAGTGCGGTGAGCGCCGTGGACGCTCCCGCGCCCGATGCGAACACGATGTACTGGCGTCCGTCGTGCACGAAGGTCATCGGGACCGCCGAGTTGACCACCGGGATGTTGACCGCGCCCACCTGCCTGCCCGTGGCCTTGTCGAACGCGTAGAGCTGCGGGCCGGCGGCCGGAGTTCCACCGCCGCCACGACCGCCAGCAGCCGTTCCAGGCGCGCCACCACGTCCACGTCCTCCACCCGCGGCTCCGGACCGGCCGGTTCCGTGGATGACCAGCGTCTTCGTCGTGATCACTTCCGGCTGGCCGCCCAGGGCAGGGATGCGAGGCAGCGTGACGCCGGCAAAGAGCGGGTCGGTGGTCGTGACCTCACGCCATCGATTGCCGTTCGGCACCCACCACTTCTTCTCGCCCGTCTTCATGTCGTACGCCGTGATGCCCCCGAGCTCGCGCGGCTTGAGGATGGAGACGCCGCCGATGGCCGTCGTCGCGGCCACGCGACCGAAGCCGCCGCCGCGTCCCGTGCCTTCGGGGGCGCCGCTGTAGCCCGGCGGCGTGGGAGCGGCGCCCGGCTTGCCGCAGCTGTCGTGCGGCGAGGTGTAGTCCTGCCAGGAGCACGGATCCTTCTGGACGGCGATGGTCGTCAACCCGCTCTGCGCGCCGACGTACATCATCCCCGTCTCCGGATCCACCGCGGCGCCGCCGTCGATGTTCACGCCGCCGCTCGCGCCCGGCGCGTACCATGAGCAGCGGAAGGTCTCGCCGTTCTTCCCCTTGCCGTCGGTGGGCGACGCCGGGATGTAGTAGGGCCCCATCCGGCACTTCTGCGCGAGCTTGAGCGCGGAATCGCGAATGGCCGGCGTGTAGTCGATGAGGTCATCGGCCTCGAGCCCCTGGTGGGCGTAGGGAGCGGGCTTCGACGGAATCGGCTGCGTGGGCCACGTCTTTTCGCCGGGGACCTCGGACTGGAGGACCGGCGTTTCGACGATGGGCCAGACCGGCTCGCCGGTCGCGCGGTCCAGCACGTACATCCACCCCTGCTTGGTCGTCGACGCGATGATCTTCCGCGGCCGGCCGTCGATCGTCACGTCGAGGAGGTTCGGCGCCATCGGGACGTCGTAGTCCCAGATGTCGTGGTGGACGAACTGGTAGTGCCATTTCCGGAGGCCGGTCTTCACGTCGATGGCGACGATGGAATTGCCGAAGAGGTTCGCGCCCGGACGATGGCCGCCGTACTCGTCGGTGAGCGGCATGCCGACGGGGATGTAGACGAGCCCGAGCTCCGGGTCGGCAGAGTAGGTCGCCCACGCGTCGTTCTTGCCGACGCCGTCGGTGCCGATCTTCGAGCCATTCTCCCAGGTCTCGGCGCCGAACTCACCCGGCTGCGGGACGAGGTTGAACTTCCAGAGCTGCTTTCCGGTGCGGATGTCGAAGCCGCGGATGAAGCCCGGGATGTTGTGCTTCTTCAGGGGGTAGTAGCCGTGAATGGACGAGTTGCCGACGACGACCACGTCGCCGACGACGATCGCCGGCGAGCTGTTCGCGATCTGGCCGAGCTCGGGATCGATGCCGACGGTGCCGTCGGCGCCCGTCTTCGTGGCCGCGTTCCAGGTCTCGCCCGGCTTCGCCCGGCGCGCCGGATAGGCCTCGCTGATCTCGAGCGGCAGCGTGTCGTCGACGGCGAGCGGGACGAGCGGGAGGTCGAGTCCTTCCATGAGGTCGATGACCCCGTCCTTCTTCGGGCCGACGTTCGGGTCGCCCTTGCCCGTCTTCGCGTCGAGGAAGGCCATGTGATAGCCGGGCGTGACGACGATGACGCGCTCGTTGGCGCCATCGGTCCAGTAGGCGAGCCCGCGGCCCGCGAACTGGCGCGGAGCCTTCTGCCACCGGATGCCTTCGTCCATGCCCCATTGCCAGAGCGTGTTGCCCGTCGCGGGGTCGATGGCGAACGCGTTGCGGCGCGTGGTGGCCACGGTGAAGATGCGCCCCTTCGCATAGAGGGGCGTGGTGCGGTAGTACTCGTCCTCGCCGTACCGCCCCGCCTCCCAGCGCCACGCGACCTGGAGCGAGTCGAAGTTCGACGCGTCGATCTGGTCGGCGGCCGAGTACCGCGTGCTCCACGCGTCGGCTCCCCAGTAGCGCCACTCGAGCGGCGCGTTGCCGCGGACGAGCGCGGCCTGCTGAGCGACGCGCTGGCTGATCGGCGCGATGACGGCGGCCGCGAGGACCGCGGCGGAGATCAGGACGAGCTTGCGAGGCATGGTCGGGACGGGTGGGGGGACTGTCATCCTGGCGCGGCGAGAGATCTGCTCTTCGAGCGGGGGGGAGGAAGCAGATCCCTCGCTGCGCTCAGGATGACGCGGTTACGGTTTCCGGACTGCTCGGGCGGTGTCGATCCTTATCTTGGCCAATTCCAGGGTGTCCGTCGAGAGGGCCGTCTTCCCCGCCGGCATCTGGTTCATCTGGAGCATGTAGGAGAGCAGCGCGGCATAGTCCTCATCCGCCAGCGTGGCCGGATCGTTCTTCGGCATCTGCGTCCGCATGAAGTTGTACAGCTCGGAGAGCGGACGGCCCGTCCATTTCTTCCGGAAGGCGGGGCCGGTGTGCGAGATCGCCTGGTGGCAGCTGGCGCACAGGCCGACGTACATCTCCTTCCCGTAAGCCGCATCCTCGAGGGTGTAGACCCCCGAGAGGGTGGTCCTGGCGGGCGGCTTCGGCGTCTTCGTGCCGGCGCTCTTCGTCGCCGAGGACTTCGCGGGGGTCTTCGTGGCCTGGGCGGCCGCCAGCGCGGGCATCGCGGCCAGCGCGAGGACGAGGAAGGCTGCTCGTGGCATCACCACGTAAACCTAGGCGGCGTCACCTTGAATCCGCGAGGCGCGGACGCGGATCAGGCGCGCGATGATGAACGCGAGCCCGGCCGCGACGCACATTCCCAGGCCGACGCGGACCAGCGGCAGCGCGCTGGTGCTCCAGTCGATCCGGTACTGCCGGAACGCCTCCCACCGCTCGCCGAGCCAGTGCCAGGCGGTATGCGCCACGAAGGCGGAGATGAGGATGATGCCCAGCTTCTCGCCGATGCGGCCGTAGAGAAAGGCGAGGACGGGAAGCGCGGCGAGCAGCACCGCGACCTGCGCGATCTCCACGCCCACGTTGAACGACAGCAGGGAGAGCGCCAGGTGGGATCCCGCGAACTGGAGCGACTCACGCAGCGCGAAGGAGAATCCGAAGCCGTGGATCAGCCCGAACGCGAAGGCGATCATCCAGCGGCGCTCGCTCCTGCCCGGAACTCCGCGCGCGGCGATCACGATGTTCCCGATGGCCATCCAGGCGATCGACAGCGCGATCAGCACCTCGACGAGCGGCGGAAACCAGAGTCCATCCGGCGCCCAGCCTGCCGCCGACGCGATGAGCGTCAGGGAGTGGGCGACGGTGAACGCGGTGACGATCGCGACCAGCGGCCGAAGTTTCCGGAAGGGAAGGACCAGGCAGATGATGAACAACAGGTGGTCGATGCCGTCCAGGATGTGGACGAAGCCGAGCCTGATGAACTGCCACGATGCGTGATACCAGCGCGGGTCGAGGCGCACGCGGCCCGGATCGCCGGCGTACTCGAATGCCCGCTCGGTTCCGGCCGCGTCGACGAAGGTCATCACGGTCGTCGTGCGGAGTCCGAGCCTCGCGAGCTCGGGCTCGACGGAGAGCGCGGGGCTCGCGGCGGCGACCGGATACGCGATCTCGACGTCGAGCGAGACCGACTGGATCGGGACCTCGTCCCGCGCGCCCAGCCTCGAAGCCAGGAAGTGTCGGGAGGCGTCGCCGAAGGTGGCGAAGGCGCGGTCGGAGGTCAGCGAGAGCCTCGTCGCCTGGATGACGCCGGCGAGCTCGGAGTCGCCGTCGCGCACGTGGATCAGGTCGACGATCCAGGTCTCCGCCGCCTGGCGCAGCAGCGAATCCGATCGCTCAAGGTCGAGATAGGGCGTGCCGGCGCGGAGTGGAAAGTCGATGTCCCGCATCGCCTCGAGCGGCGCGCGCACGAGGACGCGAATGCGTGACGCTTCCTGCTTCACGAAGATCCGCAGGCCCACGGAGCCCGGGATCTCGTGCGCGTGTCCCGGCGACGGCGCGATGAACAGCAGCAGCGCCGCGATCGCCATCGTCAACGCTCCTGTCACCCCGAAGGGCTCGGGATGACACGGACGCTCCCTCTTTCCGATGCGGCCGGCGAGCCATAGAATCACGCGGTCGGCGCTCCATGATCCAGTCATCACTCGGGATAATACGATGAAGTCGAACGTGTTGCTGTCGGCCCTCGCGGCTGCGTCGGTCGCCACCGCGGCGTCGGGGCAGCCGGTGCAGGCGCCGCGCTTCGAGGTCGATCCGCTCTGGCCGAAGCCGCTGCCGAACCACCAGATCCTCGGCTCGGCCGCGGGGGTGGCGGTCGACTCCCGTGACCACGTCTGGGTCGTCAACCTCACGAACAGCTTCGTCACGCGGACGGAGACCGGCGCCGACCAGGATCCGCCGATCGGCGAGTGCTGCTTTCCGGCGGCGAACGTCCTCGAGTTCGACGCGACGGGGAAGCTCGTCGGCCACTGGGGCGGACCGGGAGCGGGATATACGTGGCCGTCGTCCAATCATGGAATTGCCGTGGACGACAGGGGGAACGTGTGGATCACCGGCTCCGGGCCGCGTGACACGCAGATCCTGCAGTTCACGCGCGACGGGAAGTTCATCAAGGCATTCGGCGTGACCGCGCCCGCGGTCTCCGCGGCACCTTCCGCGGCGGCGCCCGACACTGCGTACGCTGGCGTTTCCGGGGCCCAGCGTGGCGGTGCCGGTGCGGCCGGCGCGGGAGGTGGCGGTGGCCGCGGGCGAGGTCGCGGCGCCACGATCCCGCCGCTGCCCGCCAACAGCAGGGCGACGGACGCGTTCGGCGGCCCGGCCGAGGTGTCGTTCGACATGAAGGCCGGCGAGATCTTCGTCGCCGACGGCTATCGCAATCACCGCGTGGTGGTCCTCGACATGGCCACGGGCGCGGTGAAGCGCATGTGGGGCGCCTACGGCAAGGAGCCGTCCGACGCCCCGACGGCGCAGGGCACGGCGAGCCCGCAGTTCGGCAACCCCGTGAGCTGCGCGCAGGTGTCCCGCGACGGGATGGTCTACGTCTGCGACCGCGCGAACAACCGCATCCAGGTCTTCCGGACCAGCGGCGAGTTCGTCCGCGAAAAGGCGGTAGCTCCGAACACCAGGGGCGCGGGCGCGGTCTGGGACCTCACCTTCTCGCGCGACGCCGCCCAGCGCTACGTCTACGTCGCCGACGGCCAGAACATGAAGGTGCGCATCCTCGACCGGCAGACGCTCGACGAGATCTCGACGCTCGGCGACGGCGGCCGCTATCCCGGGCAGTTCTTCGCCATCCATAGCGTGGCCACCGACTCGAAGGGCAACCTGTATACGGTGGAGTCCCTGGAGGGGAAGCGGCTCCAGAAGTTCGTGTTCAAGGGCGTTGCGACCGGCCCGAAGGATCAGGGCGTCACGTGGGCGAAGAAGGGAGGCCGCTGATGCGCGGACAGGATACGAGGAAGCTGGCCATCGCCAGCGGGGTCACCGTGATCGTCGCGCTGGCGTGGGCCGCGATCGAGGCCCGCGCGGTGACGCGGGCGCCCGCGCAGACGGTGCAGGCGCCGCGCTTCGAGGTGGACCCGATGTGGCCCCGGCCGCTCCCGAATCACTGGGTGCTGGGCAACGTCATCGGCGTGGGAGTGGACGCGCGCGACCACGTCTTCATCGTGCACCGGCACGACACCGTCCTCGAGGGAACGGAGAACGGCGCCGACCTCGGGGTCAGCGAATGCTGCAGGGCCGCGCCGCCGGTGATCGAGTTCGATCCGGAGGGCAACGTCGTCGCCGCCTGGGGCGGGCCGGTCGCCGGCGCGCCTTACGTCTGGCCCGGCTCGAACCACGGCATCGCGATCGACGACAAGAACAACGTCTGGATCGGCGGGAACGGCGGAGGCCCGATCTGGGACTCGCACATCCTCAAGTTCACGCACGACGGAAAATTCCTGCAGCAGATCGGCACGCCCGGCCAGGCCGCGGACTCCCGGAGCACGACGCACTTCGGCCGCGTCGCGAAGATCTCGTTCGACTTCGCCGCGCAGGAGGCGTTCGTCGCCGACGGCTACGGCAACAAGCGCGTCGCGGTCCTCGACATGGCCACCGGAAACATCAAGCGGTTCTGGGGCGCGTACGGCAACGTCCCGTCCGACTCGAACTACGGCCCCTACAATCCCGACGTCCCGCTCATCCCGCAGTTCCGGACGCCGGTGCACTGCGCCGAGCCGACGACGGATGGGCTGGTGTACGTGTGTGACCGCGTGAACGACCGCATCCAGGTCTTCACGAAGGAAGGCCGGTTCGTCAAGGAGACGCAGATCGCGCCGCGCACGCGCGGCGACGGCTCGGTGTGGGACATCGCGTTCAGCAAGGATCCCGCGCAGAAGTACATCTTCCTCGCCGACGGCAAGAACGAGCGCGTCTACGTGATGGATCGTCAGTCCCTGACGGTCCTGACGCAGTTCGGCGACGGCGGCCGGCAGCCCGGGCAGTGGTTTGCCGTGCACTCGATCGCGACCGACTCGAAGGGCAACATCTACACGACCGAGACCTACGAGGGAAAGCGGATCCAGAAGTTCGTGGCCAAGGGGATGGGCGCGGTTCCGAAGGTGCAGGGAGTGGCCTGGCCCCGGTAGGACGGAGGACGGAGGGCGGAGGGCGGAGGACTTGATGCGCATGTGTGCTCGTGTCGCCCCAGGCGTTGGCGAGAATTTTCTTTCCGGCCTCCGGCTCCGCTGAAGTGTCCGCGTCGCGATTCCAGTTCCGGGAGCTGACTCCCGACGACATCCCGATGCTGAACGAGTGGCTGCATCGGCCGCACGTGGCCGAGTGGTGGGACGAGCAGGTCGCCGACGCTGAGCTGCGCGACCAGTACTTCACGCCGGATCCGGGCGCGCCGGGCACCAGGTACTACATCGCCTGGCTCGACGGCCGGCCGGTGGGGTTCATCCAGTCATACCTTCCCGCGGAGGAGCACGGGGACTGGTGGCCCGACGTCGACGATCCGGGCCTGCGCGGGATCGACCAGTTCCTCGCCGACGGCGAGGGACTGGGGAAGGGCATCGGCACCGCGATGGTTCGTGACTTCGCCGGCCAGCTCTTCGCCGATCCGGCCGTGACACGCATCCAGACGGATCCGCACGTGACCAACGCCCGGGCCATCCGCTGCTACGAGAAAGCGGGCTTCCGCCGGGTTCGGGAGATCGACACGCCGGACGGCCGGGAGCTCCTTATGTATCTCGACCGGACCCCCGCAGCCTCCCCGAGCGTCAGCCGATGATCTCGCGATTCGCGGCTGCCCCTCAATTCGCCGAATCGGGTGTCGAGGCCGCGCGGTGCATTCCTTGCCGCTCGGGGCCGTAATGACCGATTCATCCAGCACCACAGGCAACGGCAACGTCCTCGCGGAGGTCGCTCCGGGGAGCGTTCGACGCATTCACCTCGTGGGCGTCGGAGGGACCGGCATGGGCTCCTTCGCGGGCCTGCTGAAGGCCGCCGGCTACGAGGTCACGGGAAGTGACCAGAACGTCTATCCCCCGATGAGCGACATGCTCGTCCGCTGGGGGGTCGAGACGATGACGCCCTACGCCGCGGCCAACCTCGATCGCGCGAAGCCCGACCTCGTCGTGATCGGCAACGTGATTCGCCGCGAGAATCCCGAGGCGACCGCGGTCCGGGAGCGGGCGCTGCCGCAGATGAGCTTTCCGGCGGCGATGGGCTCGCTCATTCTCGAGGGCCGCCACAGCGTCGTCGTCGCCGGCACCCACGGGAAGACGACCACGTCCGCGCTCCTCTCGCACGTCCTCGTCACGGCCGGCACGGACCCGACCTTCCTCGTCGGCGGCGTGACGCTGAACGCCGACTCGAACTTCCGGTTCGGGAAGGGGCCGTTCGTGGTGGTGGAAGGCGACGAATACGACACCGCCTACTTCGACAAGGGCCCGAAGTTCCTGCACTATCGCGCCCGCACGGCGATGCTGACGAGCGTCGAGTTCGACCACGCCGACATCTACCGCGACATGGAGCATTACGAGTCCGCGTTCGTGAAGTTCGCGCGGACCATCCCGGCGGACGGCACGCTGGTCGTCTGCGCGACGTACCCGAACGCCGAGCGGATCGCGAGGGAGCACTGCGCGGGACGGGTCGTGACGTACGCCGGCGAATCGGTGGCCGACTATACGGCGAGGGGCACGAAATACGGACCGGATGGCGCGACCTTCGACGTCCTCCGGCGCGACGGCCGCGCGACGACAGTGCAGCTCCCGATGTCGGGACATCACAACGTGGAGAACGCGATCGGGGTGTTCGCCGTCGCCGAGTCGCTGGGCATCGCGCCGGAGATGGTCGCCCGCGGCTTCGCGAGCTTCAAGGGCGTGAAGCGGCGCCAGGAAGTGAAGGGCGAAGTGCGTGGCGTTCTCGTGATCGACGATTTCGCGCACCATCCCACGGCGGTGCAGGAGACGATCGAGGGCATCAGCGAGCGCTACGCGGATCGCCGGGTCATCGCCGTCTTCGAGCCGCGGTCGAACACGAGCCGGCGGAACATCCACCAGATGCCCTACGTGAACGCGCTGCATGACGCGGCGCGCGTGTTCATCAAGGTGCCGGAGCCGCACGACAAGGTGCCGGTCGGCGAGCAGCTGGACGTCGACGAGATCGTCAATGACCTGAGGGCCGAGGGTGTCGAAGCGCATGGCTCCGGCGACGTCGAGGAGCTCGTCCGGATGGTGGTGGCCGAGGCCCGGCCCGGCGACCTCGTCCTGGTGATGAGCAACGGCGCGTTCGGCGGGTTCGTTCCGAAACTGATGGAGTCGCTTACGGCACCGGGGTGAATGCCGGACCGGCCGGCACCCGCGGATCGGGCGGATAATTGCTTGTGTCCGTCGCTCGGTGGTGGAACCGGAATGCCCGAGTGAAGAACCAATAGAGGATCCGTTGGATCCGCGACGCCGCAGGCGCAGCGGGATCCGCGTGTCAGGCGGAACGGTCGCTGCCGGCGAGCCGACGCCGGCCACACCCGAAAGGCGGTGACCCGTCCCGGCACTGCCAGATGGACGTGTGTGTCGCGTTACCGCCCGAACGGATACATTCTCCGCGGTCAGGTCGGCTTCTCTTGTACCTCCCTCGAGCCGCGCACATGGGATTCTCCCGCATCGCCGTCGTGTCGCTTGCCGTTCCCCTCATCCTCGGGGCCCAGGATCCTCCCAGGCAGACCGAGGCCGACGCCTATACTCGGTACGAGCTCCTGGCCCCGGGCACCGCGAAGTTCCGGATCATCTACGAGGTCACGGCGACGACCGCCGGAGCGACGCACTACTACAACCCGATCCGGAAGGGCAGCATCGCGACGGACGAGAGCGTCTTCGACCGCGCCACGGGCAAGCCGCTGCAGTTCGACGTCGTCGGCGTGGCCGAGGCACGCGCCGGCGGCGTGCGCAGCAGCGACACCTCGCAGAAGTACATCCGGGTGAAGCTCGCGCGGCCTGTTCCCCCGGATGGTGGCGAGGCGCGCGTGCTGATCGACAAGACCTATGAGGACGCGGCGAGCTACTTCACGCGGGGTGACACCATCGTCTTCACCCGGCCGCTGGGCATCAAGCGGAACGCCGTCATCCTGCCGAAGGGCTACGAGCTGATCTCGTCGTCGTTCCCGAGCCAGGTGCTTCAGGAGCCGGACGGACGGATCGGCATCAGCTTCTGGAACAGCACGCCGAGCGAGGCGGCGGTGACCGTGCGGGCGAAGCCGGTTGCCGTGCCGTCCGGAGTTTCCGCCGTGGCTGCCCGCATCGGCAGCGAGCGCGCGCGCCAGAATCGCGAGATCGTGTATTTCCTCCAGCAGCCGGAGACGCACGCGTTCGACCTGTATCATGACTACACCGAAAGCCGGCCGGGCACGTCGACGTACCTGAACATCGTCCGCGCGGGAAGCACGGTCTCCAATCCGCGGGCGAAGAACCTCGACACCGGGGAGGATCTCGCGTGGGAGATCCACTCGGACACCGTGGTCTTCCGGTTCGCCCCCGTGAAGACGGGCGAGTCGGTGCGGTTGAGGATGTTCGAGACGTACACCGACACGGCCCGCTACAAGGTCGTGAACGACGAGCTGGTCTGGGATCGTTCCTTCGGCAGGCCGTTCAACGCCGTGGTGTTGCCCGCCGGATGGATTCTCACCAACAGCACCATCCCCGCGACCGTGAGCACGACGGCCGATGGCCGCACGCGGCTGGACTTCGTGAATGCGCGTCCCGACGAGATCGCGGTGCTGATCACTGCGCGGAGGAGAAAATGATGCCACGCCCGTTCGTCATCCCTCGCGGGCTTCATGCTGTCATCCCTCGCGCAGCGAGGGATCTGCTCTTCCTCTCGCTTCTGGCAGTACCGGCGGCGCACGCGCAGTCGTTGCAGTACCGGTCGCCCGCGGGAGTCGAGTACCGGGCCCAGAGCGACACCGGCCCGATCGCCCGCGCTGAAGCCGCCCTCGGCGCCGATCCGCGGAACGTCGATCGTATCATCGCGCTGGGCGTGGCCCAGTCCGGGGCTCGTCAATTCCGGGAAGCGATCGTGACGTTCACGAAGGGGCTGGAGATCGCGCCGGATAACGCGATGCTCCTGCGCTGGCGCGGACACCGCTACCTCTCGGTTCGCGAGTTCGACAAGGCCTGGGCCGACCTCACGCGGGGCCTCGCCCTCGACAGCACCAACTACGGCATCCTCTATCATCTCGGCATCGTCTCCTTCGTCCGGGGTGATTTCAACCGGGCGGCCGAGCTGTTCGCGAAGGCGCAGCCGCGGGCGCCGGACGCCGGAGAGCTCGCGGGCTCGACCGACTGGCTGTGGATGTCGCTGGCGCGCGCCGGCCGCATGAATGAAGCGGCCGCGATGCTCGCCAGGCGGCCGGATTCGCTCAAGGTCGCGAACGCGTACACCCAGCGCCTGCGGCTCTACCGCGGCGAGATCGGCCCCGACGCCGTCATCACGCCCGCCGACACCGCCGACGTCCAGGCCGCCACGCTGGCATTCGGCATCGGCAACTGGTATCTCACGCGCGGCGACACGGCGACCGCGCGCAGCTGGTTCGGCAAGTCCGTGCAGTCCGGCGGGTGGCCGGGCTTCGGATTCATCCTCTCCGAGGTCGAGCTCCGCCGTCTCAGGTGAACTCTTCTCCCCACCATTCCCATGGCCGCTGAAGTCATCGTCCTTCGCATCATCCACATCCTCGGCGGCATGTTCTGGGTCGGCGGGATGATGTTCATGTCCTTCTTCCTGATGCCGGTGCTGGCGGGGCTTGGCCCCGGGGCCGCGCCGGTGATGGGCGGGCTCAATCAGAAACGGTTTCCGGTGGTGATGCCCATCGTGGCGCTGCTCGTGATCCTGAGCGGGCTCCGGCTGCTGATGATCGCGTCCGCCAACTTCGGCGCGGCGTACTTCCAGTCGCCGGTGGGGCGCGCGTTCTCGATGGCGGGCGGCCTGGCGATCCTGGCTTTCATCTTCGGAATGGCGCTGGTCCGTCCGGCCATGATGAAGACGGTCGCGCTCGGTCAGCAGCTCGGCAGCGCCCAGGACGACGCGACGCGGTCGCGGATCGCGGCGGAGATGGCGGCGACCCGCCGGCGCGGGACGACCGGCAACATGATCGTGCTGACGCTGCTGTTGCTCGCAGCGCTGGGGATGGCGCTGGCCAGGTATCTCGGATAGCAGTGGGAGTGGGAGTGGGAGTGGGAGTGAGCGTAGGGGCCGGATGAGAGTGCTCCCACCCCCGCTCCCACTCCCACGCTATTTTCCAGCGTCCTCCACCCGGGATACAACAGAATGGCCTGGCTGACCGACCCGCAGGCGTGGATCGGCTTCTTGACGTTGACGCTGCTCGAGATCGTCCTCGGCATCGACAACGTCGTCTTCATCTCGATCCTCGTCGGCAAGCTGCCGGAATCCCAGCGCGAGCGCGCCCGCAAGATCGGCCTCGGGCTGGCGATGCTCATGCGCATCCTGCTCCTGCTCTCGCTGAGCTGGATCATCCGCCTCACGGCGCCCTTGTTCACCGTCATCGGTCAGGAGATCTCGGGGCGCGACCTCGTGCTGATCGTGGGCGGCCTGTTCCTGCTCGCGAAGAGCACCCACGAGATCCATGCGGCGCTGGAGGGCGAGGAAGGGGAGAAGTCCCGCCGGGTCGCGCCGTCGTTCACCGCGGTGCTGATCCAGATCCTGCTTCTCGACATCGTGTTCTCGCTCGACTCGGTGATCACGGCCATCGGCATGGTGGACGAGGTCGCGGTCATGATCGCCGCGGTGATCGTGGCCGTCGGATTCATGCTCGGCTTCTCGGGCGCGATCAGCCGGTTCGTGCACGATCATCCGACGGTGAAGATGCTCGCGCTGAGCTTCCTCATCCTCATCGGCATGACGCTGATCGGCGAGGGCTTCGACCAGCACATCCCGAAGGGCTACGTGTACTTCGCGATGGCCTTCTCGGTAGCGGTCGAGATGCTCAATCTCCGCGCGAAGAAGAAGCGGGCGGCGGCGGTGGAGCTGCGAAGCGAGTATTGAAGAACAGTGGGAGTGGGAGTGGGGGTGGGGGGGGGGGGTGGGCTTTTTAAAGAACCACAACCCAAACCCACCCACAC
>CAMLHT010000087.1 GCA_946479895.1 uncultured Gemmatimonadota bacterium
CCTCGGCGCCTTGAAGGGAGGCGCCGGCATCGTCTTCTACAAGGCGATCTGGGCAGGATGGCTCATCGCGCTCATGGCCTGGCTTCTCGCCTCGACGCGCGATACGACGGCGCAGGTCATCCTGATCTGGCTGGCGACGGCGCCCATCGCCGCCTTCGGATTTCGCCATTCGATCGCCGGCGCCACCGAGGTGTTCTATCTCGCCTCGGCCGGCGTGATCCCGCTGGCCGACGCCCTCCTGTCATTCGAGCTTCCGGCGTTGGCCGGCAACATCATCGGCGGCGTGGTGCTCGTGGCGATGGTCAACCACGGCCAGAGCGGAGGGAAGTCCGCGGCGAAGTGATCCGCGCCCGGCTCAGGCGCTCTCCGCCGGCCCGCCGTCGGCAACCACCCGGCCGTAGTACACCGCGCCCTTCCGCGGCTCCACGGCGCCCGTGCCGTGATGCAGCTCCGACGCGAGCTCACCGCCCACCAGCATGACGAACATCGTGTAGTACATCCACGTCAGCAGGATGATCACGCCGCCGATGAAGCCGTAGGCGGGGTTCGGCGGGAAATGCTGGATGTAGAGCCGAAAGAGCAGCGTGGCGACCAGCCAGAGGATGGTCGTGACCGCCGCGCCGACCACCGCGTGCGACTTCTTCTGCCGCAGGTTCGGCAGGAACAGGATCATCACGAACGCGAGGCCGAAGAGGCCGAGGAGCGCCAGCGGGAACTGGATGATCTTCCAGGCGGTGACGAATACTTCCCCGAGGTGCAGCCAGCCGCCGACGCGATTCGCGATGTCCTCGCCGCCGAGGAACACGACGGTCGTCGCGAGAAGGATGACCGCCGAGAGCGCGAACGCTCCGAGGCGTATCGCCTGCTGCCTGATCCACGGCCGGGTTTCCTCGACGTCGTAGGCCGTGTTGAGTGATCCGATCAGCGACCCGAACACGGTCGACCCGGACCATGCCGCCAGAAGCAGTCCGATGGAGAGGAGCCCCGGGGCGCTCTTCGTGAAGATCACGTTCTCCAGCACCGGCTGGATCGCCTGGAGCTGGTCGGGCGGCATCACCGTCGTCAGCTGCGTCATGAGGAAGGCGACCATCTCTCGCTTGTTTCCGACCAGCGACAGCAGCGGCGCCAGGAAGAGCAGCAGCGGAAACAGCGAGAAGAAGAAGTTGTAGGCTGCCGATGCGGCGAGGGCGGTGACGCGATCAGCGCCGATCTCGCGAACGGTCTTCTTCAGCAGGGGCCCGATTCGATATCCACCGAGAGTCATGGCTCGCGGTGCGGGCAAGCGACGTACCGTCACGGCCCCGTCGGACGCCCTGCAATCCCGGGCTGGGATTCAGGGCCATCCGACGACGATCGGTGCTACTTGCGCCGCGTCCCGGCCGCCACGCCCGAGACCGGCGTCGGCGTCTGCCAGGAGTAGTCGTCTGTCGCCGCGCCGCGCGCCTTGCGCCGGCCGGGGCGTTGCGTGCCCGCCCGCGACAGCAGCGTGGCGCCGAGGCCGGCCGTGGCCGCCACCCAGGTGACGACGAGCGCGATCATCCGCAGCGCGGCGCCGGCCATCGGGTGCCAGGTGAACGCCGCGGCCGCCGCCCAGAACGCGAAGAAAACGATCAGTCCGATGAACATCGCGCGCAGGTTCACCCCGCGTGGCGTGAGGTCCCCGGCCTTCACGAGCGGCGATCCGGCGAGGCGCGAAACGGCGAGGAAGCCGAGCGTGACCAGGCCGGCGATCGCGATGGTGTAGGCCACGATGGCGAACGGAATGAGCAGGACGCCGATGATCGTCAGCGCCAGCGCGACGCACAGCAGGACGAGGACGGGCAGGGCGACCAGCTGTCCGAGCAGACCGGCGGCAAAGGAGCGGCTCACGCCGCGCTCGAGCGCGAGCACCACGCCGTCGAGATTGGCCTCGGCGAAGATCATGACGCCGACGCCGATGATCACGAGCACGGCGAACCAGCCGAGCACCAGCTTCAGGGCCCAGACGGTGGTGCGAGGCTGCTCGACCGTCTTCGACACGCCGGTGGCAAAGGTGCCGAGTGACCGCGTCTCACCGGTGACCACGCCCCCCTGGTTGTTGATGCGGCCACGAACCGTGATGGCGTCGCCGTTGATCGTCGCGCCGGGATGGACCCTGAGGTTCCCGTCGACCACCATGGTCGCGCCGTTGATCGTCCCGAAGACGTCGAGTGATCCGTCGACGACGCCGATGGCGCCGTTGACCACCGTGCCCGCGGGGATGGTGCGGTTGCCGAAGGTGAATTGCTCCACCGTCGGCAGCGACGACGTGTAGCCCATCAGCCGCAGGATCGAGAGCTGGGCCCGGAGCCGGGCGACGGCGGCGGTACCGGGGACCGAGTCGGCCCGGCCCGGCTCGGCCGTGACGACCTTCAGGTGATTCGCTGAATCGGTCTGGGCAAACGCCGAAGTGGCGCTCGCGAGGAGAGCAAGAAGGACGCGGAGTCGCATGGCCCTAACCCCGACGCCGGCTGGCGGTGGCCGCTAGTGCTCTGAGGCTGGCGACGGTTCCGCCCGCGCCGAGGAGCAGGAGCCCCCCGACCGCCACGAAACCCATGGCACCGTACCGCGCCACGGCGTCGAACGCCTGGGCGCCGAACAGGCCGACCACCACGTTCCCCACGCCCCCGACCACGAGATCGCGCGCCCGGTCCGTGACGACGTCGGCGGCGAAGACGAGCAGGTCGGACTGGGTGGCGAGGGCCGCCGTGGCGATGGTCAGGACGCCGGCGATGCCGGCTCCCGCGACCATGGCGACCTTGCGGCTCCGGCCGGCGGCCGGGAGCCAGGACGCAATCGAGTCCCGGGCGGCGACATGCCACGGGACGAAGACCTCCACCTTGTTCATCACCCCGTCCGCGAAGCGGTGCGAGGGGACGAGGTGGGGGAGCTTGTCGATGAGGTCCGTGACCGCCCGGGCGTCCTCGAAACGGCCTCGACAGTCATCGCATTCGGAGAGATGGGCCTTGAGGGGCGCCATGCCGAATCCGAGCTCGTCGTCGAGGAGCTGATCGATTTCGTCGGGCAGGAGGTGTCGGTGTTTCACGGTGACTCCTTGTACGGGGCGGTGCGTCGGGGGGTTTCAGGGGCGGTCGGACGGTGGATCGGTGGGTCAGTGGATCGGTGGATCGGTGGGTCTGGGAGGGTGATCGGGGGCACAATCGGCTGACCGGCGGACGCGGGATGCATTCCACCGACCCACCGACCCACCGATCCACCGATCCACCGTTCTCATCGCTTGTCCTCCAGTGCCTTTCGCAGCTCGTGCCGCGCCCGGTGGATGTAGGTCTTGACGGTACCGAGCGGCAGGTCGAGCGTCGCGGCGATTTCCTCGTACGACCGGTCCTCGACGTGCCGGAGCATGATGCAGGCGCGATACTCGGGCCGCAGGTTCGCGATGGCCTTCTCGATCGCGCTGCCGAGCTCCCGGGATTCCATCTCCTCGAGGGCGCTTTCCTGGTGGTCGGCGATCTGGAGGGACGTGGACTCGATGGCGTCCGGGGTGCTCGCGTGCGGCGACCCGTCCATGCTGATCGTGGGGAGCTGGCGCTTGCGGAGATGATCGATCGCGACGTTGTTCGCGATCTTGAACAGCCAGCTCGAGAGCTTGAATTCGGGGCGGTAGCGGTCGATGTGGTTCAGGACCTTCACGAACGTGTCCTGCGCCAGGTCCTCGGCCAGCTCGCGATCGCGAACCATGCGGAAGATCAGCGAGAAGACCGGCCGCTCATACCGGCGCACGAGCTCACGGAACGCCGCATCCCGCCCTTGCTGGGCAAGCGCGACGACGTCCGCGTCGGGAAGATTGGTAAGCTCGAGGTGGGAGAGCACGGGCGGGGGAAAGGTGGCGCCCCGGCGGTGGGAGTGGGAGTGGGAAGAACGGTGGGAGTGGGAGAGGGAATGGGAATGGGGCCCCACTCCCACTCCACTCCCGTTCCCATCCCCATCCCCGTTCCCCACTAGCTTTCACGCATGAAGCAATACGACGCGGGCACTGCCATCGCGGCCGCCTCCGGCGGAGACGCAAAGGGCGACTATGTCCGCCACGTCTTCTCGCAGATCGCGCCGCGCTACGACCTGCTCAACCACCTCCTCAGCCTGAACATCGACCGGGCCTGGCGGCGGCGCGCGATCGCCTCGCTCGAGTGGCGGCGCAATCCGGCCGGGACCTACGTCGACCTCTGCGCCGGCACACTCGACGTCGGGGTGATGCTGGCGGCCGAGCGCGGATTCGCCGGGCGCGTCGTCGCCGCGGATTTCGCCGAGCCGATGCTGCGGGCCGGGATGGAGAAGGCGCGGGAGCGGCCGGTTTCTCCCGTCGTCTCGGACGCGCTTCAGCTGCCCCTCAAGGACCATGAAGCCGCCGGCGCCATCGTCGCGTTCGGGATCCGGAACGTCATCGACCTCGATGCCGCGCTGCGTGAAGTGCATCGGGTGCTGGCGCCACGCGCCCGGTTCGTGATCCTCGAGTTCACGACCCCGCCGAATCCGATCGTCCGCGGCCTGTACCACTTCTATTTTCACCGGGTGCTTCCCGCCATCGGCGGCGTGATCAGCGGGCATCCGACGGCGTACCGGTATCTGCCCGAGTCGGTGGCGCACTTCCCCGGCCCGGTCGCGCTGGTGGAGCGCATGCAGGCGGCAGGCTTCGTCGACGTTCACTGGCGGTCGCTCACCATGGGCATCGCCGCCATTCACACAGGCATCAAGCGATAGAGACGTGGCTTTCGATACCCTGAGCGAGTTCGTGGCCGCGCTGGACGCCGCCGGAGAGCTCGTGCGGATCAAGGAGCCGGTCTCGGTGAATCTCGAGATGTGCGAGATCGCCGACCGGACGATGAAGATGCCGGGCGGCGGCCCGGCGCTGCTGTTCGAGCGTCCGGTCCTGATGAACGGCACTCCGTCGAAGTACCCGGTGGGCATCAACCTCTTCGGGTCGATGAAGCGCATGACCATGTCGCTCGAGGCCGAGAGCCTCGACGCCATCGGTGACCGCATCACGGAGCTGCTCGCCATGAAGGTCCCCGACGGGCTGCTCGGCAAGCTCTCGATGCTGCCGAAGCTCCTCGAGGTCGGGAAGTTTCCCCCGCGCTCCTCGCGGGGAAAGCCGGCATGCCAGGAGGTCGTCCTGCGCGGCGCCGACGTCGACCTCGACACCCTCCCGTTGATGAAGACGTGGCCGGAGGACGGCGGCGCCTACATCACCTTCCCGATGGTGATCACCCGGGACCCGAAGCGCGGCATCCGCAACGTCGGCATGTACCGCATCATGCAGACGGGCAAGACGACGCTCGCGATGCACTGGCAGCGCCACAAGGTCGGCGCTGCCCACTGGCGGGAGATGGCCGAGCGGGGCGAGAAGATGCACGTGTGCATCGCGCTCGGAGCCGACCCGCCGTCCATGTATTCCGCGAGCGCGCCGCTGCCGCCCACGGTGGATGAATTCATCTTCGCGGGCTTCCTGCGGCGGAAGCCGGTGCAGCTCGCGAAGGCGGTGACCTGCGATCTCGACGTCCCCGCCGAAGCCGACTTCGTCCTCGAGGGGTACATCGATCCGGCCGAAGCGCTCGTCACCGAGGGGCCGTTCGGCGATCATACGGGGTTCTACTCGCTGGCCGACCTGTACCCGCAGGTGCACGTCACGGCGATCACGATGCGCGAGAATCCCATCTTTCCGGCGACGATCGTCGGGCGCCCGCCCATGGAGGACTACTACCTGGGCCACGCGACCGAGCGGATCTTCCTGCCGCTGCTGAAGCTCACGATTCCCTAGATCGTGGACTACCACATGCCGGCGGAAGGCATCTTCCACAATCTCGTGTTCGTCTCGATCCGGAAGGAGTATCCCGGCCAGGCCTACAAGGTGATGAACGCGCTCTGGGGCCAGGGGCTGATGTCCCTCGCCAAGGTGCTTGTGATCGTCGACGACTGGGTGAACGTGCGGGATCCGCAGGAAGCCTGGTGGGTCGCGCTCAACAACATCGATCCCCAGCGCGATGCGCGGTTCACGATGGGCCCGATGGACGTGCTCGATCACTCGAGCCGGGCCTTCACCTACGGGTCGAAGATGGGGCTCGACGCGACGCGGAAGCTTCCCGAAGAGGGCTTCGTGCGCGAGTGGCCGGCGGTCATCGAGATGGATCCCGCGGTGAAGCAGGCGGTGGATGCCCGGTGGTCGCGGCTCGGCATCGGGGCGCGCAAGTGACGTCGTCGTCCAATCCAGCGCCGGTGCGCGAAGGCCAGACCTTCGCGGGGGCGTCGAAATGGATCACCTACGCGAACTTCGTGAAGCTGCCGCACACCGTGTTCGCGCTGCCGTTCGCGCTCGTCGGTGTCGTGCTGGCGTCGTACGACACGCCGGTGCGGTGGTCCGACGTGCTGTGGGTGATCGTCGCGTTCACCGGCGCGCGCTTCGCGGCGATGGGGTTCAACCGCATCGTCGACCGCGAGATCGACGCCCGGAATCCGCGCACGCGCATGCGGGAGATCCCCGCGGGCGTGCTCGGCGTGAAGGAGGCCGTCGCGTCGGTGGTGGTTGCGTCCGCGCTCTTCATCTTCGCCGCGTGGATGCTCAACCCCCTCTGCGCGCTGCTGTCGCCGCTCGCCCTCGCCTGGGTGTTCTTCTACAGCTTCACCAAGCGCTTCACCCGGTGGTCGCATCTCGTCCTCGGATTCGGGCTGTCGATCGCCCCGGTCGGCGGATTCCTGGCGGTCACGGGGCAGTGGAGCCATCCGTGGTGGATGCTGATCGCCCTCTCGCTCGCGGTGACGACGTGGACCGGAGGGTTCGACGTGCTGTACGCGCTCCAGGACGTCGAGTTCGACCGGACGTCGCGCCTGCATTCACTGCCCGCGGCGATCGGTGAGCGGCGCGCGGTGGCCATCTCGCGAGTCCTGCATTTCGTGTCGGTGCTGTCGCTCGCGCTGGTGGGCGCCGCGCGATACGGGAACACGGGCGCCGGCCTCATCTACGGGATCGGCGTTCTCGTTGCCGCCGGGCTGCTCTTCTACGAGCACACCCTCGTCAAGCCGGACGACCTCACGAAGCTCGATGCCGCGTTCTTCACGATGAACGGCATCATCAGCATGGCCTTTCTCGGCTGCGTGCTGCTCGAGCGCTTCGTCAACGATCCGCGGACCCTGCTGATCGCGAGCCCGAAATGAGCGACCCCGTTCGTCGCTCCCCCTCCTCGGGGCAGGCGCCGATAGTCTTCGCGATCACCGGCGCGTCGGGCGCTCCGTACGCGGTCCGGCTGCTGCGCGCGCTGGTGGAGGCGAAGCGAACCGTCCAGCTCATCGTGTCGGATCATGGCTGGCGGCTGCTCGAGACGGAAAGCGGCATCGGAGACATGGCGGCGCTCCAGAAGCGAACGGGCGGCGATGCCTGGAAGGGCCTCGTCACGGCCTACGATGACCGCGACCGCGGCGCCGCGCCGGCGTCCGGGTCGGCGCTCACGGCGGGGATGGTGATCGCGCCGTGCTCCATGGGCACGCTCGCCGCCATCGCCGCGGGCACGTCGCGATCCCTCGTCGAGCGGGCCGCCGACGTGACGCTGAAGGAGCGGCGTCCCCTGGTGCTGGTGCCGCGGGAGACCCCGCTGAGCGCCATTCACCTGGAGAACATGCTGCGGGTCACCAATGCCGGCGCCGTGGTGATGCCCGCCGCCCCAGGGTTCTACCACAAACCCGCCGGCATCGACGACCTCGTGGACTTCATGGCCGGACGCATCCTCGATCACCTGGGCGTCGAGAACTCCGTCAGCCGGCGATGGACCGGGGAGAAGTGATCCGCCTCGACGCGACGCGCGTCGGGCTGATTTCGGACACGCACGGGATGCTGCGCCCGCAGGTCTTCGAGGTCTTCAGGGGCGTGGAGGCCATCCTGCACGCCGGCGACGTGGGCGAAGACGACATCCTCGACGAGCTCGAGGCGATCGCGCCGGTGTACGCGGTGCGCGGCAACACCGACCGGTTCGACAACCCGCGCCTCCCCGAATCACGGGAGCTCGAGATCGGCGGCGTGAGCGTGCACGTCAGCCACGGTCACGAAGTAGGCGCGAAGCCCATCACGCTCATGGCGGCGTACGACGCGCGGGTCATCGTCTATGGGCACACGCACCGCGAGCTGGTCACGCGGGAGGACGGTCGCCTGGTGGTGAATCCCGGCGCGGCCGGGGCGCGGCGCTTCGACCTCATGCCGTGCGTCGGGATCCTGACCTTCCGCGCCGGTGAGCCCGAAGTCGAGCTCGTCCGGCTGGCGACCTGAGTCAGAGCACTCGGAAGTGCGAGGCCGGGTAGAGGTAGTCTCCGCCGGAATCGTCGATCAGCCGGAGGAAGGCGCCCTTGGCCTCGACCTGAATGAGCTGGTAGATCTTGCCCAGGGTCAGGTCGTGACAACCGCCGGGCTCGTCACAGCCGGGGTAGGTCAGCCATGGCTTCACGCTGACGCATTGCACGAGTGTGGTCGGTTGCCAGGAGGTCGCCATGACCCCTCAGCAATGCAGACAGCGGACCAGAGCAGGAGTGGGAGTGGGGGTGGGAGGGAAGGCAATTCGACTTCCGGTTTCGCACTCCCACGCCCACTAGCTCACGAGCATGAGCTGCCGTCCCCCGCTCGTGTGAGTCAGCTCCTCGGGGAAGCGCTTGAACCACGATGAGAGCAGCAGCAGCTCGTCGATCTCGTGGGTCGGGATTCGCGTCGTGTCCTTCTCGATCGGGGTGTAGACGGAATCGATGAGGTCGAGGAGGGCGGCGGCATCCTCGGGCGTGCGCGGCGCCGGGACCTCGGCCCTCACGCGTCCGCGGCGGATCAGGTAGACGCGATCGTCCCCCTCGTGGCCCGGAACGTTGTACACGAACGACAGGGCCTCGACGGCGAAGGTCAGCCGATTGAACTGCTTTCTCAGCTCCTCCAGCCGGCGGATCTTGTCCCGGAAGGCGGCGGCGCGCTCGTACTGGAGCTCCTCGCTCGCCTTCTCCATCTCCGACCGGAGGAACTCCACGGGCGTGTTGTCCTCGCCGTCGAGGAAGTCCCGGGCCATGTCCATGCGCTCGTCGTACTGGCCCACCGTGCAGGCGCCGACGCAGGGACCGAGGCATTTCTTCACCTCGAAGCGGATGCAGCCCGGGGTCCGGGCGAACTCCCCGAAGAGGTCCTCCTGGTCGGCGAAGTGCATCTTCTGGTCGAGCGAGCAGTCGCGCAGGCCGAGCACGTCGTTGAGCTCGCGGAGGGCCTCGCCGACGCGGACGCTGCCCTGGAACGGCCCGTAGTACGCGCAGTTGTCGTCGTGCCCGGGGCCCCGCACCACGACCATCTTCGGCGCCGGGCCGCGGGTGATCTTGATGAAGCAGTAGTTCCGGTCGTCGCGCTTCATCTGGACGTTGAAGCGCGGCCGGTGCGACTTGATGTGCCGGAGCTCGGCGAGCAGCGCGGCGAACTCCGAGGGCGTGTACTCCCACTCGATCCGTTCCGCCTCGCGCAGGATGCGGTGCCCCTTGTCGGCGGGCCCGCAGCGGAAGTAGCTCATCAGGCGCGAGCGCACGCGCTTGGACTTTCCGACGTACACCACCTCACCGCCGGCGGCGAGCATGCGGTAGATCCCGGGACGGTCGGCGGCGCCGGCGCGCACGTGCTCGCGCATCGCCTCGACCTGTTCCTCGGTCGTGGGGGGACGGAGGAGCTCTAGCCTTGACAGCGCGCGCATAGCACGGTCATTCGTCCGTCGATGGCATGGGTGCCGATGAGGCGATGGCCGCACCGCGCGCACGGCTCCCCCGCGCGGCCGTAGGCCTGCAGCTGGCTGGCGAAGCTGCCCCGGCGGCCGCTCGCATCGCGGTAGTCACGAAAGCTGGTTCCTCGAGCTTCGATCGATTCCCGCAGGACGGCGACGATGTCGTCGTGCAGGCGGGCGGTTTCGGCGGTGGACAGGGTGCCTGCGGCGCGCGACGGGTCGATGCCGGCCCGCCACAGGGCTTCGTTCGCGTAGATGTTTCCCACTCCGGCAAGAGCCCGTTGGTCCATCAGCACCTTTTTGATGGCCTGGCGTGAGCCGCGAAGTCGGGACGATAGATGCTCGACGGTGAAGGCGGAATCAAGGGGCTCGACGCCGAGGCCGGCGGTGTAGCGATCGAAACGCTCGGCGTCCATGAGCGCGAGGGTGCCCAGGCGGCGGATGTCCCGGTAGTGGAGCCACCGTCCGTCCGAGAGCCGGAAGGCCACCGTCGAATAGCGCCGCTCCTCCTCGGGCAGGCCGCCGTCGTCGATCAGGACGGCGCCGGTGAATCGCGGCTGGACCACGATGCGATCTCCGGTGGACAGGTCGATGACCACGAGCTTGGCCCGACGCCAGCAGCGGGTGATCGTCGCGCCGGTGACCCGGGTCCGCAGCGCGCGCGTCGTCACTTCACGCAGGACGTCCGCGTGTGTGACTACGGTTTCCATGATGGTCGCGCCCCTGACGGCCGCGTCGAGATCCCGCGCGATCGTCTCGGTCTCGGGAAGCTCCGGCACCTCGCGAGCGCCGTCTCAGGGCGCCTTCACGCGGGCGAGCTCGCGCCACCCGATGTCGTGGCGGAACTGGGCACCCGGGAAGCGGACCTGCGCGGCGACGTCGCGACTGCGCGCGGCGGCCCGCTCGACGTCCGCGGCGACGGCGGTGACGGCGAGAACGCGTCCACCGGCCGTCACGAGCGAGCCGTCGGCCGCGAGCGCGGTGCCGGCATGGAAGACGAGGACGTCGTCCGCCGGCGGCGGCAGCTCGATGCGGTCGCCGATGCGCGGCGAATCCGGATACCCCGGCGCGGCGATCACCGTCGTCACCGCGGCGTCCTTCGCCCGGATCGTGGCGTCGAGGGGCAGGGACTCGCCGAACCCGACCGCCCGCATCAGGTCGAAGAGCGACGGGCTCGCGTCGAGCACGGGGAGCACGGCCTGCGTTTCCGGATCGCCGAAGCGGCAGTTGAACTCGATGACCCGCGGCCCCCCCTGGGTCAGCATCAGGCCGGCGTACAGCAGGCCGGTGAAGGGATGGCCCTGCTCCTCGAGGCACGCGAGCACCGGGTCGATGATGCGACCCATGACTTCGGCGAGGAGCGGCGCGCCCGCCGTGGTCTCGATCGAAACCGGAGCGTACGCGCCCATGCCGCCGGTGTTCGGTCCGAGGTCGCCGTCGAGCAGCCGCTTGTGATCCTGCGCCGGCACGAGCGGAATGGACCGCCGGCCGTCGGTCAGGACGAAGACGGAAAGCTCCTCGCCTTCCATGTATTCCTCGACGAGCACGGTCGAGCCGGCGGCCCCGAAGATCCCTTCGCCCATGATGGCGCGCACGGCGATGCGCGCCTCCTCGACGTCATGACAGACGATGACGCCCTTGCCCGCCGCGAGGCCGGAGGCCTTGATGACCACCGGTGCCCCGAACTGGTCGATCGCTTCCAGCGCCTCGTCGACGGCGCTGCAGATCACGGCGCGGGCCGTCGGCACGTTGCCGCGCTCCATGAGGGCCTTGGAAAAGGCCTTCGACGTCTCGATCTGCGCGGCTCCGGCCGTGGGGCCGAAGATCGCGAGCCCTTCGGCCCTGAAGCGGTCGACGATGCCCGCGGCGAGCGGCGCCTCGGGGCCGACGATCGTCAACCCCACGGCCTCGGCGCGCGCGAGCGCGAGCAGCCCGTCGATGTCGGTTGCGGAGACCTTCACGCATCGGGCGAGGGCAGCGATGCCCGGATTGCCCGGCGCGGCGATCAGGTCGATCGCCGGGTTGTCGGCCTTCATGCGCCAGGCGAGCGCATGCTCGCGCCCGCCGCCGCCAACGAGCAGGACCTTCACGCTGTCATCCTGAGCGAAGCGAAGGAAGAGGTCCTGCCAGCGCCTTCGCCACGGATGATGGCACGAGCTGACGGCATCACGCGGATTTCTTCAGCGCCACGCCCGCAAAGGCGTGCTCGAGATCGGCCAGCAGGTCTTCCACGTCCTCGACGCCGCACGAAAGGCGAATCAGTCCGTCCGTGATCCCGAGCTGGTTCCGGCGCTCCGCCGGGACGGAGGCGTGGGTCATGGTCGCCGGATGGCTGATGAGGGACTCGACGCCCCCCAGCGATTCGGCGAGGGAGAAGACGCGGACGCGCTCGAGGATCTTCCGGGCGTCGGCGATCGAGCCCATGTCGAGGCTGATCATCCCGCCGAAGCCGGTCATCTGGCGCGCGGCGAGCGCGTGTTGCGGATGCGATGGCAGCCCGACGTAGTTCACGCGGTCGCCGACCTTCTCGTGGAGCCACGAGGCGATCCGCCGTCCGTTGATGTCGTGCTGTCTCATCCGGAGATGCAGCGTCTTGGTGCCCCGCAACGCGAGCCAGCTGTCGAACGGTCCCGGGACCGCGCCGGCGGCGTTCTGGATGAACTGCAGCTTTTCGGCGAGCATGTCGTCGTTGACGACCGCAACCCCGCCGATCATGTCGCTGTGGCCGTTCAGGTACTTGGTGGTGGAGTGGTACACCACGTCGGCACCGAACTCGAAGGGGCGCTGGAAGTACGGGGAGGCGAAGGTGTTGTCGACGATGAGGATCGCGCCGCCCCTGTGCGCGACGTCCGCCGCGGCGGCCAGATCGGTGATGCGCATCAGCGGATTCGTCGGCGTCTCGACGAGCACCGCGCGCGTCGCGGGCTTCATCGCGTCGGCGATGCGCTGCGGGTCGCGGGTGTCGACGTACGTGAACTCCAGGCCGTAGTGCTGGAGGATCCGGTCGAACAGCCGGAAGGTCCCGCCGTAGACGTTCTCGCCGCACACGATGTGATCGCCGCTCCGGAACATCTTCATGAGCGAATCGAGGCAGCCGGTGCCGCTCGAGAAGGCGAAACCATGGCGGCCGCCCTCGAGCGCGGCTACGTTGCGTTCGAACGCTTCGCGTGTCGGGTTCTTGCCGCGCGCGTACTCGTATCCCTTGTTGGAGCCGAGTGCGTCCTGGACGTAGGTGGATGTCAGGTAGACGGGAGTCATGATGGCCCCGGCGAGGGGGTCGGGGCGCTGGCCGGCGTGAATTGCGCGCGTGCCAAAGCCGGCGCTCATGTCGTCATCAAATGCGCGGGTCATTCGGTAGTCCCGTTGAGGTGCATGAAGATAATCTCCACGTTCCCCGCCCGGAAAACGAACGCATCGGCGACGGTGGTATCGGCCATTGCCTGAGCACGCGAACTGCCTGATCGTCGACGACGAGCCCCGCCTCCGCCAGATCCTCACCCACCTGATGCGCTCGGACGGCTTCCGGTGCATCGAGGCCGCCGACGGAGTCGAGGCGCTCGAGCAGCTGGAGCGGTCGGCGATCACGCTGGTGATGACCGACATGGAGATGCCGCGCATGGGCGGCATCGAGCTCCTGCGCCAGCTCCGGGCGAAGTATCCCGACGTCGCCGTCGTGATGGTCACCGGCAACACGGACGTCGAGACGGCCGTCGGCGCGCTCGGCCTCGGCGCGATGGACTACATCGTCAAGCCCTTCCAGCTCGAGGAAGTGCGGGCGCGCGTGCGGCAGGCGCTCGAGAAGCGCCGGCTGATCCTCGAGAACCGCGACTACCAGGAACGGCTCGAGGATCGCGTGAAGGCCCAGCAGCGGCGCCTGGAGGAGCTCTTCGTCGCCGGCGTGCAGTCGCTCTCGGCCGCCCTCGAGGCCAAGGACCCCTACACGCGAGGCCACTCGGTGCGCGTCGCCGCCTACTCGGCCATGATCGCGCGCGAGTTCGGCCTCGGGCCGGAGCTCATTCGGCAGATCGAGCTGGGCGGAAACGTCCACGACATCGGCAAGATCGGCGTCCGCGAGGAAGTCCTGAACAAGACCGGTCCGCTCACGCCCGAGGAGTACGATCACATCATGACCCATCCGGTCATCGGCTGGCGCATCCTGGCGCCGCTGCTGGGCGACGCTCCCCGCGCGTTGAACATCGTCCGGTGGCACCACGAGCGATTCGACGGCAAGGGGCTGCCGGACCGGCTGAGCCGCCAGGGGATTCCGCTGGAGGCCCGGATCGTCGCCGCCGCCGATACCCTCGATGCGATCACCAGCGACCGGCCCTATCGCGTCAGCGAGAAGACGCTCCCGATGGCGGTGGAGGAGCTGCGGCGGAACAGCGGCTCACAGTTCGATCCGGACGTGATCGACGCCATTGTGAAATGCACCGAGCGCGGGGAGCTGAGGCTGATACCGAAAGCCGAGTAGGGGATGGGAGTGGGAGTGGTGGGGGGGGGGTGGGGATGGGTGGCTCCCACACCCCCACCCACACCCCCAAACCGAAGCACATGTCAGAAAACCG